>JANPDB010000758.1:0-4055 GCA_031431255.1 Acidimicrobiia bacterium
CTGGTTCGCGGCGACGTCGTCACGATGAACGCAACTCGGACGGTACTGCGTGACGGCGCGGTCGCCGTGAGCGGGCAGGTCATCACCCATGTCGGAACGTTCGACGAGCTCCGACCGATGTTTCCCGACGCAGCAGTCATCGGCACTGCCGACACCATCGTGACACCCGGCTACATCAACGCCCATCAGCACTTCACCGGTGACCGACTCGTGCAGTCGTGCATTCCCGACGCCATCGACTCCCAGGACGCGATCTACAACTGGGCGGTCCCGGTGCACACCGGACACAGCGCCGACGACGACGAGCTCTCGGCCACGCTCGCTGCCGTCGCCGCGGTGACCAACGGGATCACGTGCACCGTCGAGGCCGGCACGGTTGCCCATCCCGAACGGGTCGCGGCCGGCCTTCAACGGGTGGGACTGCGGGCCACCATCGGGCGCTGGGGATGGGACACCGAGGGACTCCCTTTCTCGGCCCCGACCGACGAGGTGCTCGACCAGCAACGGGCGTTGGTGGAGAAGTTCCCGCCCGGCGGCATCGTCGAGGCGTGGGTCACGCTGGTCGGCCATGACCTGATGAGCGACGCCCTCGTCGCCGGCGCGAGCGACCTGGCCCGCAGTCTCAAGACCGGGATGACCTTCCATATGTCGCCCCATGGCGGCGATCCCGTCACCTACCTCGCCCGCACCGGGGTGCGGCCGCTCGTCCACCTCGACCGCCTCGGTGTGCTCGGCGACCACGTGCTCATCGGTCACGCCGTCCATCTCGACGACAAAGAGGTCGAGCTCGTGCTCACCACCCGAACGGCCGTGGCCTCGTGCCCGTGGGCATACCTCCGGCTGGCACAGGGGTTCATCGGCGCGTCACGCCACGACGAGCTGTTCCGTCGTGGCGGCAGGATCGCGCTTGGGTGCGACGGTGAGAACGCCGGCGATGCCGTCGACATCTTGAAGTCCGCATCGCTGTTCGTCGGCATCGCCCGTGATCGAGCGGTCGACCCGTTCTCCTTCACGAGCGACGACGCCATGGCGCTGGCGACGGTGCGCGGGGCCGAAGCGATCGGCAAAGGGAACCTCATCGGCTCGATCGAAGTCGGAAAGCAAGCCGACATCGTCGTGCACTCCACAAGAGGAGCTCAGTTCACGCCTCGGGGCAACGATCCGGTGCGTCAGATCATCTGGGCGTCCGACGGCCGTTCCGTCAACGACGTGCTCATCGCCGGACGCCAGGTGGTCCGCGACGGGCGCTGCGTCACCGTCGACATCGACGACCTGCGCTCTGCGGCACTCGACCGGCGCGACGCACTGCTCGCCTCCCGCACCACGATCTGACGGCAGCCCACGCGGCGGTCATGTGAACCGTTGATGACGGCTCGGTTCCTTGGTCAGACCATCAGTCCACGGTTGGTAGTGTCCTGCCATGAAACCCAACACGCTCATCTTCGTGGACTTTCCGTCCGACGACGTCGAGGCCTGCGCCAAGTTCTACGGCGATGTGTTCGGCTGGCTGGTCGAAGGGCGACCGACGGGGGTGTTCCACCGGGGTGTGCCTGGCGGTTTCTTCCCCCTCGAGGACGGTTCCGACTCCCCCGTCGGGAACCTGCACGTCGGCTTCTTCGATGTGGCCAACGCCCGGCCCCATCCCGAATCCGCCGGAGTGGAGCCCCGCCACCTGAGCCAGACCGGCCGCAGTCCCCGGGTGTGGATCCTGGTCAGCGATGACGACACCGAGGACGCCATCCTCGCCCGCGCCGAGGCCCATGGAGCGACAGTGCTTTGGCGGCACCACTACTGGAAGGAGTTCAACGGGTTCAACGGCGCGTTCCGCGATCCGTGGGGCACGGAGATCATCCTGTGGACCAAGGGCGGGTCGGATCCGGTTCTCCCGGAGGGATACACCGGTGAGTGACATCACGCAGAATGCCGACGCCACGAGCGACTCGGCCCCGGAGCGCCTTCGTCCGACCGGTGTCCGGTGGACCCACATCGCGCTTCCCGCGACGAACATCGACGCGACCATCGAGTGGTACGAGAAGTTCACTCCCCTGCGGCTGCTCGACCGCCGTGAGGATGCCGACGGCCAGGGCGCGTGGCTCGGCCATCCGGATCAGGGCGACAAGCCCTTCATCCTCGTCCTCGTCAGCTTCACGCGCGATCAGCACAAGGGCCGTCAGCCGATCATGGCCCCGTTCGCCCACATCGGCATCGAAATGCCGACGAAGGCGGAGGTCGACGCCATCGCCGAACTCGGACGCGCCACCGACTGCCTTGTGTGGGAACCGCAATGGATGCCGCCGCCGATCGGTTACATCTGTGCGCTCACCGACCCCGACGGGAACATGATCGAGTTCTCCTTCGATCAAGGCGTGTACGAGAAGGCCCAGGAGGTCTGGGGGCTGTGACGCCGAGCGAGGTGTGTCTCGGGTATCTGGCGGCGTTTGCCACCGCCGATGCTGAGCGCGTCGTCGCCTTTGTCACTGACGACTTCATCAACGAGCACACCGCGGCTCTCGGGAGCGGATGCACGGGTCGCGCCGAGTACGCGGCGCGGGTACCCGGCTTCCTTGCTTCGATGCCCGGGCTCCACTACGACGTCGAAGAGGTGCTCGCCGACGGCGATCGCGTCGCTGTGGCCTACACCCTTCGCACGACGGTGAACGATCGTCCGATCGGCGTGCGCGGGGTCATGCGCTTCCGGGTGGAGGGGAACCTCGTCGCCCATCGAACCGACTACTGGGACAGCCTGGTGTTCAAGCAGCAAGCCGGGATCCCGTGATCGCCGCGGACCAAGCAGGCGCGCCACCTCCAGTTGGTCTGTTGGTCAGACCAACTGGTAACACCTTGTTCACGATCCGGAATCGAAGGATCGACGGGGGCAGCGTAGGTTTCGGTGATGGCAGCCGGCCCTGGGACAGACGCGGTCTCGGAGGCACCCGTGTCGGGTGACTCGCTGACGACCGCGCCCCGAGCACCGCGGGCATCCGCGGCGAATGGCGCGTCCGTGTCGATCTCCGGTGTCGCCAAGTCGTTCCGGACGCGTAGCCGCACCACCCACGCGCTCACGAGCGTCGATCTCCACATCGGCAAGGGCGAGTTCGTCTCGCTGCTGGGACCTTCGGGCTGTGGGAAGAGCACGCTGCTTCGCATTGTGGGCGGACTGATCGATCCGGACCAGGGGTCCGTGACGATCGAGGGAGCGAGCCCCCACGCCGCCCGCAGCAAGAAGCAGTTCGGACTCATCCCGCAGGCACCGGCACTGGTGCCGTGGCGCACTGTGGAAGACAACATCGTGTTCCTCAGCACGCTCAATCACCGCGCCGGTCAGACCACTCTGCCGCCCGACCAGATCGATAATCTGATCGCCGCCGTCGGCCTCACCGACTTCCGCCACGCGTACCCACACGAGCTATCCGGCGGCATGCAGCAACGCGTTGCGCTCGTGCGCGGCTTCGCGCTCGGCGCACCGGTGCTCCTCATGGACGAACCGTTCGCCGCCCTCGACGAGATCACGCGGGCCGGGGCGCGGTACCTCCTGTTGGACCTGTGGTCGCGCACCGGAGCTACGGTCATCTTCGTCACTCATTCCATCCCGGAGGCGGTGATCCTCTCCGACCGGGTGGTGGTGATGGCTGCACGACCGGGACGGGTTGCCGCGGTGGAGGAGATCACGCTGGCCCGTCCGCGGAACCCCGAGATGGAAGACGAGTCGGCCTTCCACGACCACGTCCGGCGTCTGCGATCCGATCTCCGGGATCACCACGAATGAGCGCCGTCGTCACCGCTGAACCTGTCGTCGAAGCGCTTCCCGACGAAGCGCGCCAGTGGTCGCTCCGGGCATTTGCACCGGTCGTCGGCATGGCAACCTTCCTCGGGCTTTGGCAGGTCTCGACGTGGGTGTTCAACGTCAAGCGCTTCGTGCTCCCCGGCCCGTGGTCGATCGTCGTGCACATGGTCGACAACCCGGGGTACTACTTCACCAATGCGCGCACCACGATCTGGGAGGCGTTCCTCGGCTTCATGCTGGCCTTCGTGCTCGCCATGGCCGCCGCCGCCCT
>JANPDB010000759.1:0-3214 GCA_031431255.1 Acidimicrobiia bacterium
GTCCTCGCGTGAGGTCGCCAGATAGTCGACCCAGGCTCCGCCGCGCTCAGGTCGGTCAAGTCGGGTCAGGAACGACGGGATCACCTTGCGCAGCTCCTGGAGCATGAGCTCGGCGTAGGCCTGGGCCTCGGGGAGCGGGTGGGCTCGCATCCGCAGGATGAGCGCCTCGTAGGCCTGCCCCGATGCATAGATACCGACGTTGGAGAGCGCCGCAGCGGGAAGAATGCCGCGGCTGGCGTCGAGCGCCTTGGCCCGGATGGCCGAGCGCCACACCATGTCGGAGTCGTCGGGATCCTTCGGAAATGCCCGCCGGGAGTGCTCGACGACGCCCGCGAACACCTCGCTGTAGGTGTCGAAGAGGCGATCCATGTCGCCGACGTAACGCGTGCCAAGTGACGATGCCAGCACGTCGGCATCGCGGTGGTATCGGTACCGACCTTCGAGCCGGGCGTCGTAGGCGATATAGCGCGTGCTCTGCTCGAGATAGCTCATCAGGCGACCACGCTCGAGGATCTTCGTGAGCAGGTTCGACGCCTGCTCACACGCCAGGTGCACGCCGCCGAGCTGGGCGACGGAGTCGTCTCCGTACTCCAGGAACACCTTCTCGTAGAGCTTCTCGGCCCGGTCCAAACCGACGGTGGCGTCGACGCCCCGGTCGCCGCTGACGTCGAGCTCGTCGACGAACTCGTCGAGAAAGAGCCGTCGGAGGCTCTTCGCCGAGCGTGAGTAGCGGGCGAACAACGCCCCCTTCACGACCTCGGGGAGGTTGACGAGCGCGAAGACGGGCTCGTCCAGGTTCGTGAAGTACCGCCGCAGGATGTCCTGTTCGGCGGCGGAGAACGTCTCGGGAGTCGTGATCAACACCGGGAGCGACTTTAGGGATGGGGTGCGAGACGGGTGGTGGATGGGAGGTCCGCTTCCCGCCGCCGCGCGCGTGCTACCCCTGCGTTCTCCGCTCAGACGACCACGGTGAGTGCGTCGGGCTCGACCTCGACGGCGAGACGCCGGACCCGGCCGACAGACTGCCCGTCGATCACGAGCCGTCGAGGGCGATCGAACTCCCAGCGCGCCTCGCCGGTGCGCGTCTCCTGGAGCTTCGGGTGGGGCAGATGGGCTCCGTGGCGGGCACGCGGGACGATGCGACGCAGGTCGTCGAGTCGCAGCCCGGCACCTACGACGATGTCGAGGAGAGCGTCACCTGGGTGGGCGCGGTGCCCGAGGCGAAGTCCCCGAACCCACGGGGTGTTCATCACGGCGACGAAGTCTCGCCACGACCGAGCGCGGGCAACGAGCGTGCCGACGAACCAACGCGACGTGCCATCGATGTCGGCGCGCACGACGTCCACCGGGTAGCGCTGGGCCCGGTCGGTGCGAAGCCGACCGACGACGCTGCTCCCGCCGATGGTGTCGAAGAGCGTGCCACCGGTGAGTCCGACGATCGGAAGGGGCTCCCCGCTGCTCCGACGTGCATGAACGAACTCGGACAGCGACGCGTCGGTGGCAAACGTCGGAGCGCCGGTCGGAAGGAGCCCGGGCACGCTCCACTCGGTCCCCGGTCCGATGGTCACGGAGCGGGCTCCGTCGCCTCGGCGACTTCGACCGTTGCCGCCTTCGTCGCGGTCGGAACCGACGACGCGGTGATCACGCCCCGGGTGAGCGCATCGGCGGCCGATCGGGCGGCGGCGGCTGTTTCGACGAGTGGAGCCACGATGCCAATCTGGCGGAGCAGGTCGATGAGGGTCCTCGTGGTCCGAACGAAGTCACCACCGCTGATTTCTTCGTCCTCAAGGACGACCTCCAACTCGTCACCGCGGGCCCACCGCTGCGCGAGATGGACGAAGCCCGGGTCGACGCGCCGGGTCAACGGCACCCCGATTGTCGCCTCGGTGCTCGCAAGCGACTCCGCGAGGTCGGACAGCTTCCACCACCGGGAAGCGAGTTGGCGCGGGAACGAGTCGGGAAGGTCGCCGTCACGATTGCGGCGCCCGTCTTCGCCCCGCCCTCGCTCGTGCGCGACTTCCCGTCCGGTCCGTCGGGCGGCCGCCGCTCCCGGTCCGCGTGCCTCGTAGACGAACACGGACGCAAGCCCGGCGAGTGCCGATGGCTGCAGCCCGTCGAACAGGCCGGTCCGAAGAGCCTCGGCGATCAGCAGGTCCGACTCGTGGTAGAGACCGGCGAGCATGGAGCCGGCTGAGGTGAGCGACCATCCGTCGACGTAGCCCATCGTCGAGAGCAGCTGGAGCACGCGGTCGAACTGGTCAGTCAACGAATGCTCGCGGCTGATGGTGGTCGCGTCGATCCTGGCCAGCTCCGCCCGCAATCGGTCGGCGTGGTTCGCAGCTACGAGATGCCCTCGAAGATCGGGACAGCGCTCCACGGGATGCTTCGTCGCACGCGAGCTGCTCTCGTCGCGGCCACGACGCCGATGCGTCGTTCCTTCGCCGACGCGTGCCGCTCGCGAGATCGCCTTGGACAGTGATCCGGCGGCCTGCTGCTGGAACACACGGCTGTTGGGCTGGAACGGGATCGGAAGCTTCACGTGCGCTACGACTTCCGGCACGGCACCGAAATCCGCCGGGGTGAACGAGAGCATGCGGGCGTTCGGGGTGAGCACGCGCAGCGTCGTGTCCCGTCCACGTCGCTTGGTGGTCGTGACAACCAGTGACCAACCGTCGCCGGGCCGGCCGTTGCGAAGCGGCGACGCGTCGGTGCTGCCACCGATCGGCCCGATGACGTCGCCGGGCCTCATTCCGTCGAGAGCGGCGGCGACCTCGCGCTCGCTGACCTCTCGAGCGGGGCGCTTCCTCTCCGACGCCTTGCGATACGCCTCCACGTCGCCGAACTCACAGGCGATCCGCTTGTCGGTCTCGGCCAATTCGGCGCTCAGTCGGTGACGACGTGCCCGTTGGACGACGAGCGATGCGTCGATCTGGAACTGGGCGAACGAGAGCGACAGCAAATGGTGGGCGTTGTCGCGCTGATAGCGGCGGACCATGTTGACGGCCATGTTGGCCGTTGGTCGAAACGCAGAACGGAGTTCATAGGAGCGCTGCGATGCGAGGTCCGCCACCTGATCGAAGGAGGCGTAAGGCGTGTACAGCGTCGCCGCGAAGCCGACCGGATCGATGCCACGGCGACCGGCCCGCCCCGTGAGCTGGGTGTACTCCCCCGGGGTGAGCATCTCGTGGCGCTCGCCGGTGAACTTCGTGAGCTT
>JANPDB010000760.1:0-8262 GCA_031431255.1 Acidimicrobiia bacterium
GCCGTAGCAAAGAAGGCGTCGCCGGCGCCGAGCAAGACTGTCGCCAAGGCGGCGGTCAAAGGTGGGGGGCCTTCGTCCAAATCCGGGAAGCCGTCCGCTTCGAAGGCGGGCACGAAGGCGACAGCCCCCAAGTCGACGGCCGGTAGGGGAGCGGTGGCCAAGGCGGCGGCCGGCGCGACGAAGTCCCGCTCGACGGCCTCGAAGAACGTGCTGTCACTGAAGACGGCGCCCGCAACCAAGAAACCCACTCCGTCGAAGATCCCGAAAGCCAAACCAGGCACCACCACCAAGCCAGGTACCAAAGCAGCAAAAGCAGCACCCGCGAAGACCGCGGTCCCGGTGAAGCGCGCCTCGGCGAGTGTCACCAAAGCGAAAACGGCACCTTCCCCCACCCGATCGGCGTCACCAACCACCATGAAGTCTCCACGTACCTCCAGCGGCACGGCGAAACAGCCCGCAACGACAAACGCGTCAGCCAAGGCTGTCGCTCCTCCCGCCAAGGCGAGCGCCGAGCAGTCGAAGACTCCGGCGGCCAAGGCCTCCGCTGCCAAGGCCACTCCGGCAACGTCGCCGGTGAAGGCCGCTCCGGCCAAGCCCGCGGCTCCGGTCAAGGCTGCGGCTCCGGCCAAATCTGCTCCGGTCAAGGCTGCCGATCCGGTCAAGGCCGCCGCTCCGGTCAAGGCCGCGGCTCCGGCGAAGACCGCCGCTCCGGCGAAGACCGCTACCAAGGTGGCGCCCTCCGCGGTCGAAGCGCCGAAGCCGGCAAAGGGGTCGGCATCCAAGGCTGCGCCCGCTGCTGACCCGGTTGTCGCAGCACCGGCCCCGGCCGAGCCGACGCCGGTTGTCGCCGAAGTCGCACCGCCGCCCCCTCCGCCCGCCCCGGTCAAAGAGGCGAAGGTTCCGACCGGGAAGAACGCGCCCATCCCGGGCGCGATGGTCGCACCGGCGTCTCCCGAGGCCCGCGCCGCTGCGCTCGCGCGCTCGGAGAACCAGCCGGCGCGAGCAGTCGTGTCTCTTCGACCAGCCGGTCGCTCAATGCCCGCTGCGGTCCCGGTGCGCACGCCGGTGAAGCTGCTCAAAGCCCCCGCGATCAACCCGGACGACGAGTTCGACGGGATCGAGGCACTGAGCGAAGGCCAATTCCTGACCCAGCAGCGAGACCTCCTCACGATTTCGCGTGACGCCCTGCAGCGCCAGGCCGAGGCGTTCCAGGAGGAGGCCGACCAACTGGCCAGGGAGATGGAACCCGGGGATGTGCAGTTCGACGACGAGTCCGGCGAGGGCGGGACGCTCTCGATGGAGCGCGAGCGCGATCTGGCGATGTCCGCGCAATTCCTCCTGAAGGTCGAAGAGGTCGAAGAGGCCCTCGTCCGCATCGGTACCGGCGAGTACGGCTACTGCGGCCACTGTCAGAAGCCCGTCACCCGCATGCGTCTGCGCGCCCTGCCGTTCACGACGCTCTGTATCGAGTGTAAGAACGGTGGTTTGTCACGTCGGTGACCAGCCCGCCGGGCCGGTCCGATCGTGGCTCCGACCTCCGTGCGATGACGAACGATTCCAACCCGTCGACCTCTCGGTCCCGTGGCCGCGCTCTTTCGGCGCGCACGTGGGGGCTCCTGGTCGCGACCCTCGTCGTCGTCATCGACCAACTCACGAAGTCACTCGTCGTGAGCCACATCGGTGCAGCCGAAGAGGTCCGAATCGCCGGTGGGGTTCGTCTGATCCGACGGTTCAACACCGGCATGGCCTTCTCCCAGGGGAGCGGTTCGGGGGCGGTCACGTGGATCGTCGGTGTCGTGATCGTCGTGCTCGCCGCGTGGGTGCTTCGTACCCTGTGGCGGGTTCCGGGCTCACCGGGGGCCCCGACGAAACCCTTTGCGGCGGCGCTCGGCGGACTCCTGGGCGGGGCGATCGGCAACAAGGTCGACCGACTCGTCCGACACGGTGGCGCCGTTGTCGATTTCATCGACGTCGGGTTCTGGCCGGTGTTCAACGTCGCTGACTCGGCGCTGTGTGTCGCCTGCGTGGTGTTGATCGTCCTGTCGTTCCGAGCCGACGCCGCCGGCGCCCGAGCCCGTCGACCGGAGAACACCGGATGATGATCTCCGACGTCGTCCCCGACGCCCTCGACGGTGAACGGCTCGACCGCGTCGTCGCCGTGCTCGCCGATCTCACCCGCTCGCGGGCATCGGAGCTGGTCAGCGATGGCTTCGTCACGCTCAATGGGGCGATAGTGACCAGCCGCACGGCGCGCGTCGCCGTCGGTTCCGTGGTCGAGATCGATCGACCAGACGACGTTCTCGCCGCCGCTCTGTCGGCCGATCCCGGCGTCGAGTTCGGTGTGGTCTTCGAGGATGCTGACCTCGCGGTGGTCGACAAACCGGCGGGGCTCGTCGTGCACCCCGGTTCCGGACACCAGTCCGGAACGCTCGTGCACGGTCTGCTCGCCCGGTACCCCGAGATCGCCGTCCTCGGAGTCGGCGACCGGCGCGATCGTCCCGGAATCGTGCACCGGCTCGACCGCGGAACCTCCGGGCTGCTCGTCGTCGCCCGCACCGCTCAGGCGCAGCAGCGCCTGACCGAGATGATGGCTCGCCGGGAGGTCAGCCGGCGTTACCTGGCATTGGCGCGGGGCGAGCTCGAGGCCGACAACGGTCTCGTCGACGCACCGATCGGGCGTTCTGACCAGGATCCGACCCGCATGACCGTCTCAGCCAACGGACGCGAGGCTCGGACGTCCTACCGCGTGCTCGAGCGTTTCCGTGAGCCCGAACCGGCCACCTACGTGGAATGCACCCTCGAGACCGGCCGCACCCACCAGATCCGGGTCCATCTGTCCGCCATCGGCCACCCCATCGCCGGTGACCCCCGCTACGGCGGAACGCGTGGCGCAATCGTCGTCGGCCGCCCGTTCCTGCATGCGTATCGGTTGGCTTTCACCCATCCGATCTCGGGTGTCGAACTGGCATTTGAGTCCGCGTTGCCGGCCGATCTGGTCGAGGTCCTCGCTCAACTGAGCTGACCCGGAGGGCTGGTTGAAACGGCCGGGGGTAAACCGGCCGCCGGTCTACAGATACGGCGGCATTATGCCGACAATCAGCCCGTGGACGCGAAAAAGCCGAGCTCCGTGATGACCGGTTCGGGTCGTCACTTCACTCGGCTTCATCACTGTCCCGAGGGACAAAGTCGGGCCTCAGCCCCAGGCGTTGCCTTGCATATTGCACCGTTCTTTCACTGTGTGGTGAATGACGACTCCGTCAGGGTCGACATATGAACGGTACCTCAGTTCTGAGCCCACGATCAAGGCGTCTTCTCCCGACCATGATGGGGCTTGGTTTGGTCGCTCTCTCCGTTCTTGGTGCATTGCAGCTCGACGGCCGATCTTCGAGCCTTCTCGTCTTTGCCATGGTCACCATCGGATTCGCGCTCGTTGAGGCGCGTCGGATGACTTTCCGGATCGGGAAGGATCAGATGACGCACGGCTTCATTGAACTCCCCGCAATCTTTGGCCTGGCGTTAGTCAGCCCGCAGCTTCTCTTGCTCGCGCGAGTCGTCGGCGCCGGTTCGGCTGTCACCTGGCGTCTACGGCGGGCATCTGAGCGAATTCCATTCAACATCGGCCTGTACTGTGCGCAAACCATCGGGGTCACGGCGTGGCTGCAGTGGTCACCTCTCCATTCGTGGCGACTGGATGTTCTCTTCGCTTTTGCCGTCACGGATGTCGTCAGTTCCCTGGCGATCTTCGCGGTCATTCGTATAAGCGGGGGCCCGATCCATCGCCCAGAGGCGTCCAGGAGCTTGACCACATCTGTTCTAATCACCACGATCTCAGCTCTGCTCGGCCTTGTGCTCTTGGCCGCATGGCAGACGTGGGATCTCGCTGTATTCGCTGCTCTGCCCTTCGCTGGGCTGTTCTTCAAGTCCTGGCGCGGGGAGATCGAGCGATCGAGGAAGGCCGATGCGCTTGCTGCGCTCTCGCATCTGACCTCGGAACTCACGGCTTCGACTCCGGGTGACGCCTCGATTTCCGAGTTCGCCTCGCAATTGGCGGCTCTCGCGCGAGTGCGGAGCGTCGTCGTCTGCGTCGGATCGGTGGCGTATCGGTGGGCCGACGATCGTCTGACCACCTTCGAGCTTCCGCATGAACCGGCCGGCGGATCCATCCTTGACCTGCACTCGCTCGGTGCTCTTCGGGAGCAACTGCTCGGTCCTAGCGAGCATCCGGTTGTTCGAGGAGCTTCGTTTCAAGCGGGGAGCGACCGGGTGGGGTGGCTGATCCTCGCCGAACCGGAGGTCGGCACCGCGTTCAATGCCGAGACCGATTCGCTCGTCGAGACGGTCGCCGACCGGATCGGCGCCTGGTTCTCCAACAGCGCCCTCATCGACGATCTTCGCCGTGAGGTCGACGAGCGCGAATACCTCGCCTTCCACGACCCGTTGACGGATCTCGCCAACCGTCGGCGCTTCCGCGACGTCTTCGATGACGTGCTCGAGTCGAAGTCCCACGGTGGGCTCGTGCTCGTGGCCCTCGACCATTTCTCGCTGATCAACGACAGCGTCGGCCACCAGCAGGGTGACGAGGCGCTCGCCATCCTCGCTTCCCGACTGCGAGAGGTGTCTCCGGTCGGTTCGCTCGTCGCCCGCCTCGGTGGCGACGAGTTTGCCGTTCTCGTGCCGTCGCTCGAGGACCGGCCCCTTTCCGCCCACCAGCAGGCACAGCGCGAGGGCGCTTCGGTTCGAATCGATCAGTTCCACATGTCGGAAATTGCCGGTCAACTTCTCGCCGCCGTGGCCGAGCCTCCGCTCGTGCTGGCCGGCATGTCGTTCTCGCTCACTGCGAGCGTGGGCATCACAACGTTCCCGGCCGACGGGACGGAACCTTCCGAACTTCTCCGTGAAGCTGATCAGGCCCTGCAGTCCGCCAAGGCGCAGCGCAACGGATTCGTGTTCTACAGCGCTGAGCGCCACGGCAAGGACCACGCCCAGGTCACCCTCCTGGGCGAACTGCGACGTGCGCTCGAAGAAAACGAGATCATCCTGCACTACCAGCCCAAGATCGACCTCCCCCAAGGCGGCAAGCTCACCGGGGTGGAGGCCCTCGTCCGCTGGAACCATCCGACCCGCGGGTTAGTGTTCCCCGACGAGTTCATCCCCATTGCCGAGCATTACGACCTGCTCAACGACATGTTCTTCTACCTCGTCGAGCGCAGCCTGCTGCAACTCCGGAAGTGGTCGAGCGAGGGGCTTTCGGACCTCACCGTCGCCGTGAATCTCTCGGCTCGCAACCTCCGTGCCCCCAACCTGACCCGCCGAATCTCGCGGATGATCGAGTCGTACGGGATCGAGCCGGGCCGTCTCACGCTCGAACTCACCGAGACTGCCCTCATGGCTGATGCCGATCACGCCATGCGCACGCTTCGGGCACTGCGTGACGGGTGCGGTGTCGAGATCGCCGTCGACGATTTCGGCGTCGGGCTGTCCTCGATTGCCTACCTTCGTGACCTGCCCGCATCCGAAGTGAAGATTGACAAGACTTTCTGCCACGGGCTGCCGGGTGATCAGGCGAACGAGGCGATCGTGCGAGCCATCCACCAGCTGTCGAACCGACTGGGGAAGAAGGTGACGGTCGAAGGGGTCGAGACGGAGGAGACCTTCTCCTTCTTCCGCGATATCGGCATCGACCAGGTACAGGGTTACTGGATCGCTCGTCCGATGGAGCCGTCGGCCCTCAAGGACTGGTGGACGAAGAACCAAAAGCGCCTCGAAACCCCGGCCGTTCGTTCCATGACCCGAAGCGCTTCGCGATCAGCGTGACGCCGATCAGCTGATGGTCGTAGCGTGCTGGTCGAACTCGAGCCGAATCCGGCTCAGCCGTCGACCGCCGACGAGCAGCGCACCGAACGAGAGTGCTGCGGCGACCCCGTAGACCGTCGGTGTCGTCGAGAGGTCGGCGACGATTCCTGCGACGGCGGCCCCGGCGAACGCCGCGCCGATCATCATGAGTCGTCCGACGCTCGACACCCGCCCGAGAAGGTGCGTTGGCACGCCCTGCTGGCGCAGGGTTCGGATGATCGTGTTGACGATCGGCGGGATGAAACCTTCCACCGTGAACGCTGCCGCTGCCACGATCGTCGACCGTGTCGAGGCGAGGACGATGAGCGCGACGCTGAGGGCGACGAAGCACGCGGCGACGGAAACTCGGGTCCCTAGGCGTCGCCAGATACGGAACGCGACGACGCTGCCGATCAACCCGCCGATCGCCGGCACGGCGAGGAAGAGGCCGTATTGCCAATTGGACAGCCCGAGGTGCCGCTTGCCGTAGAGCACCAACGCGCTGTTGGTCATCCCGGTCGCACCGGCGCCCACGCAGAGGAAGAGGGTGAGCGCCCAGAGATCGCGGTTTTGCCGGAACCAGGCCCATCCCGCCGAGATGTCCGGCCGAAGGGAGAGCCGCTGGACGTACGAACGTCCCCCCTTCTCGGTCTTTACGCCCCGGACGAGCAGACCGGAACCGAAGAACGACGACGCGTCGCCCACGAACGGCAGCCAGGGTGCCCAGGAGAACAGCAGCGCACCGATACTCGGACCGGCGAACTGCTCGCCCGCCATCTCCGCTGATCCGAGATAGCTGTTTCCCCGGTCGAGTTCCCCGGACCGCACGATGGAGGGGAGGAAGGATGCCGCGGCGGGGATGTGTGCGCAGTCGGCGACGCCGACGATGAAGGCCACGACGAGCACCATGGGGATCGACGCCACCCCGGCATAGACGGCCACGCCGAGAACCAGCATCGTCAGGAAGCGCGCCCCGTCCATCTGCATCATCGTCAACTTGGCGGGACGGGAATCCACCCATGCGCCGGCGGCCAGACCGAACAGCAGCCACGGCAGACGGGCGGCGGCGTACGTCATGGTGACCCAGAGACCTCGGTCGCTCAGCGACTCCGCCAGCAGCGGGAGAGCGGCGAACGCCAGCCCGTCACCGACGCTGCTCACCCCGACGGCGGTCCACGTCCTCCAGTACGCCTTCGACAGGGGTGCTCCGCCTGCGGCCACAGGCGGCCTGTCGTTGCTCACGAGTGGATCGGCATTCGTCAGATCGCCCCGATCACGATCGGTTCGAGGTCCGTCGGCACCGGAGGAACGCCACGGGAGCGCTGCACCATGCTGGCGAGCGAATGTGATCCGAGCACGCGGCGCATGACGTCGCTGGCGTCCTCCCACACGGCGAGCAGCACGCACTGCCCCTCGTGGTCGCAGGCGCCGTTCTCGTGCGGGCGTCCGAAATCGCCGAGTCCGATCGGGCCGTCGACGGCGCTGACGATCTCGGCCAGCGAGATGTCGGAGGGATCACGGGCCAGCACGTAACCGCCACCCACGCCCCGTTTGGAGCGGACGAGGCCGGCGCCCTTCAGGGCAAGCAGGATCTGTTCGAGATAGGGCTGGGGGAGTGCCGTTCGTCCGGCGATGTCACGCGCGCTCTGCGGGCCGAGGTCGTCGGCGTGCAGGGCGAGGGAAAGCAGGGCCCGGCATGCGTAGTCCCCTCTCGTCGACACCCGCATGGAATCAATGTACTTCGCCGTCCCGCGTTCGCTGAGGTCCATCGCGGGTGGTGATCAGCGCCGGGAAACGCAGGTGCCACCATGGAGTGATGAACGAAGACGCGCCCCGCGACGCCGAAGTTGTCCTTCCGACTGATCCGGCGCCGCAGATCTCCGGTGAGCCACCGGTCGATTCCCTTACGGCTGAAGTGGTCACGCCGTCTGACCCGGCGCCGAACGTGGAGGAAGAGGTCGTGTCCGAACCGGGCAAGGTCATGCGGATCGGCTCGATGATCAAGCAACTCCTCGAGGAGGTCCGCCAGGCGCCGCTCGATGAGCGATCGCGGATCCGGCTCCGCGAGATCTACGAGGTCTCCATCCGTGAGCTTTCGTCGAGCCTGTCGACCGACCTCCGCCAGGAGCTCGAAAGCCTGGCCCTGCCCTTCGGCGACGAGGCTCCGAGCGACGCCGAGCTCCGCATTGCCCAGGCCCAGCTCGTGGGGTGGCTCGAAGGTCTGTTCCACGGCATCCAGGCGGCGATCTTCGCCCAGCAGATGGCGGCACAGGCCCAACTCCAGCAGATGCGCCAGATGGGCCAGATGGGTCTGCCACCCGGCGTAGGCGCAGGCAATGGAGGGGAGATGGGCCCAGGCCCCGGCTCGGGACGCCCGCCGGGCGGCGGGACCTATCTCTGACGTACGATCGTCATCCCTTCGAATTGCAT
>JANPDB010000761.1:0-6201 GCA_031431255.1 Acidimicrobiia bacterium
CCCGACGAGTTCGCAGGCACAGAGCGCTGCAGCTCTTTCGATCGTCATCACTCCCGAAGTTCCCTCGGGCGCTTCTCTGTCGAACCTCCCGACCGGGACCGGCCAACGGGTGTTCATCCAGGTGACGAACCCGTCGGGCGCGGTCGCGCTGGCGAACCAGCAGTTTGTCGTGCGGTTCGCCTCGAAGCCCGACGTCATCAGCTCGGTGAACGACGGCGTTGGCGTGATCGGACTGGTCGACCAGGTCAGCGGAGCCTGGTACCACACGATCGCCCAGCTTCCCCCGGGAGCGACGGTCACTTACTCCGTCAGCGCCTTCAAGTTCTGCCCGGGTCGGTGGCCGATCGCCGCTCGTGTCGGCGACAAGGTCAGTGTGGTCTTTGCCTCGTGGGTCGGTCAGCCCGATGCCCGATGCGGGGCCGACGAGACAGTGAGCCCCGCTGCCGCCTCGTTCTACGCGCTGGCGTGGCCCAGCTCCGCGGGCGGGCTTCCGATCGTTCCGCCGGCGAACTCGACGTCGACGTCGACCACGGCGGCGCCGGTCGGGGCGTCGACCACGGTCCCGGGCGTCGTTGCGCCGACCACCGTTCCCGGCGCACCGCGACCGAGCCTGATCAACTTGACCCTCTCGGCCTCGACGACCACGACCACGACGACCACCACATCGACGACGATTCGTCCCCGTGCCGGCGCCGGACCGACCACGACGTTGCTGTTCTGCAAGACCGTCGGTGGGAAGAGCTACTGCGCACCGAAGTTCTCGGTCTACAAGCCAGGCCAGAAGAAGATCGTGGAGCTCAAGAAGACGACGAAGAAGCGGACGACGAAGAAGCGGTGACGGTCGCCCCGGTGCTGTCAGCGCTTCGACGAGGGGTGTACGAGGCGACGAAGGGCTTCATGCCCGCGGACGAGGGTGAGGCCCTCCGTGCCGCGGCGTTCGCTGTCGCGTCGCTCGGTCCGCTGCTCGAGGTCGGGGCCTACTGCGGCAGGTCGGCGGTCCTCCTCGGGGACGTCGCGGAACGTGCCGGATCGGTCCTGTTCAGCGTCGACCACCATCGGGGCTCGGAGGAGAACCAGGCCGGCTGGGAACACCATGACGGCGATGTTGTCGATCCGGCGAGCGGCCGCATGGACACCCTTCCGTTCTTTCGACGGACGATCGAGGCGGCGCAGCTCGAACATCATGTGATCGCCGTCGTCGGTCACTCGTCGGAAGTCGCTGCGGCCTGGCGGACCCCCCTTTCGTTCTGCTTCATCGACGGCGGACATGGTCGAGAGCCGGCCCGGCGTGACTATGAGGGCTGGACTCCCCACGTCATGTCCGGAGGGATCCTCGCGATCCATGACGTGTTCCCTGATCCGAGTGACGGAGGCCGCCCGCCGTTCGAGGAGATCTATCTTCCGGCGCTGGCCAGCGGCAGGTTCATCGAAGACGACGCCATGTCGTGTCGTTCGCTCCGGGTGCTGCGCCGCGTGTGATCTGCGTGGGTCACTCGATGCCAAAGGCGATCGCGGTCGGTGATCCCGGTTCGAGGCAGGCGTGGGCGAGGATGACGGCCGCGGCCGAGTAGGCGGTGCGTTCGCCCGCGGGGAACCAGACCTGCATGGGGACGTGGAGGCCGGTCCAGTAGGAGCCGTCGTCGTGGCGGAGGATGCGTGTCGCCTCGAGCAGTTCGATGGCCTCGGGTCGGTGTCCGATCTTGAGGCAGGCCATCGCGGCTTCGGCGGTCTCGCCCGTGGTGACCCAGGGGTGGTCGTTCACACATCGCACGCCCGAAGTCGGAATCACGAACTCGTCCCAGCGCGACTTCAGGTGGGACTGCGCGTGCTCGCCCGACACCACACCGCCGAGGATGGGGTAGTACCAGTCCATCGCCCACCGGTCCTTCTCGGCGAAGAACTCGCGGGGATGTTCGGCGATGGCGTAGGCGACCTTGACCCGTGCCTTTTCCCAGCGGCGCGATCCGTGGCCGAGCACGTTGGCAATCGAGATGGCACACGAGAGACTGTGGTGGATCGAAGAGGAACCGGTGATGAGGGCGTAGTGGAACGGAGTTCCGTCCGGCTCCCGAGCCCACAGGATTTCACCGGTCGGCTGCTGGAGGTGCAGCACCCAGTCGATGGCGCCGCGCACCATGGTCCACTGCTCAGCTAACCAGTCGCCGTCGGCGCAGGTCAGGTAGTGATGCCAAACGCCGACCGCGACGTAGGCGATCACGTTGGCGTCGAACTTGGCGTCCGTGACACCGTGGGCGTCGTAATACTGATGCCAGGAGCCATCAGCGCGCTGATTGTTCCGCAGCCACGCGTAGGCCGAGCTCGCTCGGTCGTGACACCCTCGGGCGTCGAGTGCCATCGCCGTCTCGACGTGGTTCCACGGATCCGAGTGGCCACCGTCGCGCCACAGGACGAGGCCGGAGGGAATCTGGAGGGATGCGATCGAGGATGCGCTCTGATCGAGTTCCGCGTCGGACAACAGCTTCGCTTCGAGCAGGTGCCCGACCGGGGTGCCTCCTTCGTTCACGCGGCAACCGGTTTCGCGGCGTAGACCACGAGGCTCTTCCCGATCACGGGAGCAAGGATCTGCTCGGGAATCTGGGTCGCCTTCGGCCGTTTCATGAGGTCCCACACCAAGAGTTCGTGGTACTTCTTCACGAGTGCATTTTCGCTGTTGTTCACCCCAACAGCGCACTTGAGCCACCAGTAGGGCGAGTGGAGCCCGTGCGCGCGATGGGTGCCGGTGACGCGCAGCCCGGCCGTGCGGAGACGTTCTTCGATGGCCGGCTTGCGGTAGATGCGCACATGCCCACCCGGCGATGCCGGGGCGTGATAGTCGGAGTCGAGCGCCCAGTTGATCTTCTCGGGGAAGAACGACGGCACAGTGACGGCGATCGTTCCGCCGGGACGCAATACCCGTGCCAGCTCCCGAGCGGCACCGCGGTCGTCGGGGATGTGCTCCATCACCTCGGAGCAGATGATCCGATCGAACGCGCCGTCGGCGAACGGGAGGGCGAGTGCGTTGCCCTGCACGCACATGCTGGTTCCCGACGGGCTCTCCTCGAGGCTCATGGCGTACAGCGTTGACGCGGCCTGTCGAAGATCGTCCATCCCGAGATCGAACGCGATCACGTGAGCACCGCGGCGCACGGCTTCGAAAGCATGACGTCCGCCTCCGGCGCCCATGTCGAGAACGCGGTCGCCGGCCCGCAGACCGAGTTGTTCGTAGCGCACCGTAAGCATGCGAACTTACTTTCCTGCCCTGGCTGAGTCGTGGGCAACTTTGGCGTTCGCTTCGAGCTCCTCGCGGTACTGCGCGACACAGCCGTCGGCGGCGACGCGCCACGTAAAGCCGCGGATTACTCGGGCGCGACCTCCGGCGCTGAGCTTGGCGCGTAGCTCGGGGCTGCGCAGCACTTCGAGGATCGCTACGGCGAGTGCCGACGGGTCGTTGGGCGGAACGGTCAGCGCCGCCTCCCCGCTCGGACCGACCACTTCTGGGAGCGCGCCTCCGGTGGTGGTGATGAGCGGGGTGCCGCAGGCCATCGCCTCGATGGCGGGGATGGAGAAGCCTTCGTAGAGCGACGGAACAACGACCATCTCGGCCTCGTTGTAGAGCTCCACGATGCGGTCGTCGGAGACACCCGACTCGAACGTGACCACATCTTCAAGACCGAGTCGCTTGAGGAGTTCTGGCAAGACCGAACCCTCGCGCTGCTTGCCGACGATGGTCACGTCGATCACGTGCTCGGTGCGAACCTTGGCGAGTGCTTCGAGGAGCGGTCGAAGACCCTTGAGCGGGACGTCGGCCGATGCGGTGGTCATGATGCGGTGCGGTCGACGGGTCACGTGGGGCAGCGGCTTGAACCGTTCGTGGTCGACGCCGACGGGAACGATGTGCAGCTGCTTCTCGGCCACGCCCATCTGAGCGATGATGTCGCGCTTCGACGATTCCGACACCGTGATGATTCGGGGGATGTCCTTGGCGACCTTCATCTGCATGCCGAGAAAGCCGTACCAGCGCATCAGCGACCAGCGGCGTTTCGCGTAGCTGAAAGACCGCTTCGACGGGTACACGCGTGGCAGGTCGGCAACTTCGAGATCGCGGTCGACGGTGATCGGGTGGTGAAGTGTTGCCACCACCGGGAGTCCGTCGTCGACGATGCCTTTGATGCCGTAGCCGAAGCACTGGTTGTCGTGCGCGATGTCGTACTCGCCGGCATGGGCGCGGAGGTAGCGCCGGGCCCGCAGCGAATACGTCAACGGCTCGGGAAAGCCGGACGTGAGCATGTGGGCGAACTCGAACAGGTCGATGCCGAACTCGGCGACGCCCAGCTCTCGGGCGCGCCGGATGCGTTCGGCGACTTCTCGGGGGCGGGGCACATGCCATGGATCGTCGGCCCGGAACAGGTCGAGGCTCGGGAGCTTGATGAGCTCGACTCCGGCGTCGAGCACCGGCCACGGCTGTCCGGACAGCACGTCGACGTGGTGCCCGAGCTCGCGCAACTCGCGGGCGACGTAGCGGGTGTAGACGCCCTGCCCTCCCGAATGGGGGTTGCCGCGATAGATGAGCCAAGCGATGCGAAGAGCGCTGGCGTCGGGGTCGATCCGGCGTGCCGGTCGGTCGGGGGCTCCGGCAGACATGGCCGACGAGGCTACTCGGCGCGCATCGAACCCGAGCCGTTGCTCAGGTTCGGCGGCGGGACCGGCGGCGCGGCACGAGGAACGCGGCCGTTCCGGCCGCGACGCTAAAGGCCAGGGCCGGCGCGTCGTTCCACCGGGCGTAGGGGGTGAGACCGTCGCGAAGAGTGATCTTCGCGACGAGGGCAGTCCGTTCCTGGATGCGGCTGCGCGTGACCACCCGACCTTCCGGGGTGAGGATCGCCGATATCCCGGTCGGAGCGGCCTGGGCCACCCATCGTCCGGTTTCGCGTGCCCGCAGCCGGGCCGCGGCGATCTGCTGGGTCGGAAGGTGGGCCGACGTGAACGAGGAGGCGTTCGTCGGGATCAGAAGCGCCTTCCCGCCGGCCCGGACGCCGCTGCGCGCCCGATCGTCGAAGAAGCCCTCGTAGCTGATGATCAGGGCGATCGGTCCGAACGGGGTCTCGATCACGCCGGGGAGCGAACCGGAGCGCATGTCCTTCGTGGCAAGGGCGGAGGAGAACCGCTTGAGGAACGACCGGAAGTAGACGACCTCTCCGAACGGCACGCGGCGGACCTTGTCGTAGCGTCCCGTCTTCCCGTCGCCGAGGCCACCGCCGGGGTTGACCACCACGGAGAAGTTCCGGAACCGGGTCGGATCGGGATCGTCCTCGACCACCCCGGCAACGATTGGCGCCCCGAGCCTGGCCGCGAGTCGACCGATCTCCGTCCGTTTGGGTGATGACGCGAACCGCTGGACGTCGACGACGTTCTCGGGCCAGAGCACCAGGTCTACGGGTTGGCGTATGAGACCGGTTACGGCGACATGGGCTCGAAACGCCCGTTCCAGGCCGGCATCGGTCGCCCGCTCGCCGAGAGGTCCGCTTCCCTGGGCGATGCCGATGCGCAGGGTCCGTCCGCCGTGGGTGCCGTCGGGGACGACGTGGGCCAGGACCGTGACCGTGAGACCGAGGATGAGCACCAGCGTGGACGGGATGACCGAACCGGTGAAACGGGCGTCCCGCAAGAGAAGCCGGGCGGTGAGCACGGTGGCTCCGCCGACAACGGCAACGGCGCCGATCAGGAGGAGTCGTCCGCCGAAGGTGACAAGTGCGGCGAACGGTCCGTCGGCCTGACCCAGATCGATGCCGCCGAGCGGAAGGCCACCGAACGGCCAGAGACTCCGCAACGCGTCGGCGATGACGACCGAAGCGGCGACCGAGCAGACGAATGCGATCGATCGCACGGAGCGTGCCCGTGGCGTGGTCAGCGAGATGACGAGGGCGGTGATGACCATCTCGAGGCCGCAGATGATGAGTCCTCCGGGTAGGGAGAACTGCGTGAGCCACCACAGGGAGGGGATGTAGAGACCCCCGGCGAAGGTGAGCGAGCGGACGAATCGCTGACGGACGGTGCTGGCGGATTCGAGGGCGACCGGGAGCAGGCCGAGACCGACCACGGCGGCGGGCCACCAGCCGAACGGGGGAATGCTTGCCGTGGTGAGCAGGCCGGCGAGGAGCGCCACGAGCGAAGGCAGACGTCGTGATCCGGTCCGCGTCGGCG
>JANPDB010000762.1:0-11612 GCA_031431255.1 Acidimicrobiia bacterium
GGGGCGGCGGCCCTCCTCGGTGGCGAACGTGGCGATGTCGGCCACGATGGCCTGGAAGCCGCCATCGTCGGCATAGGCCGCGCCGTACACGCCGGAGATCGAGCGGATCTCCGCCTTGTGGCGTCCGAACACCTTCTCCAGCGCATCGCTGATCTCGCCGACGGTGGCGCGGACCCGCGTGGCCTTCACCGCCAGGTCGAGCAGGTTGGCGCCGCTCGTGGCGCCGTCGGTGAGGGCCTGCAGGGCCTCGGCGACAGCCGCGCTGTCACGTGATGCCTTGATGTGCTCGAGCCGGGCGATCTGCGACGTGCGGACCGCAGTGTTGTCGATGTCGAGCGTGTCGACCGGATCCTCATTGGCAAGGCGGTACTTGTTCACCCCGACGATCGTGTCTTCGCCACGGTCAACGCGAGCCTGGCGCCGCGCCGCCGCCTCCTCGATTCGAAGCTTCGGCATGCCCGACTCGACCGCCTTGGTCATGCCGCCGAGTCCCTCGACTTCCTGGATCAGCTTCCACGCCTCGGTGGCGAGCGAATGGGTGAGCGACTCGATGTAGTACGAACCGCCGAGGGGATCGACCACGTTGGTGATGCCGCTCTCCTCCGCGATGATCAACTGGGTGTTACGCGCTATGCGCGCAGAGAATTCGGTCGGCAGGGCGATCGCCTCGTCGAACGAGTTCGTGTGCAGGCTCTGTGTGCCACCGAGTACCGCCGCCATTGCCTCGATGGTGGTGCGGACCACGTTGTTCATCGGGTCCTGCTCGGTGAGCGACACCCCGCTCGTCTGGCAGTGGGTGCGGAGCATCATCGACGACGCCTTCTTCGGCTCGAACTGCTGCACGATGCGGGCCCACAGCAGACGCGCCGCCCTCAGCTTGGCGACCTCCATGAAGAAGTTCATGCCGATGCAGAAGAAGAAGGAGAGCCGTCCGGCGAACTCGTCGATGGCCAGGCCGGTGTTCTTCGCCGCCCGCACGTATTCCAGACCGTCGGCGAGCGTGAAGGCAAGCTCCTGCACGCACGTGGCCCCCGCCTCCTGCATGTGATAGCCGGAGATCGAGATCGAGTTGAACTGCGGCATGTTCGCCGCGGTGTAGCCGATGATGTCGGCGATGATCCGCATCGACGGAGCCGGCGGGTAGATGTAGGTGTTGCGGACCATGAACTCTTTGAGGATGTCGTTCTGGATGGTCCCCGCCAGCTTGTCGGGAGTCACGCCCTGCTCCTCGGCGGCAACGATGTAGCCGGCGAGGATCGGCAGCACAGCACCGTTCATCGTCATCGACACGCTCATCTTGTCGAGCGGGATCCCGTCGAAGAGGATCTTCATGTCCTCGACGGAATCGATGGCGACGCCCGCCTTGCCGACATCGCCCGTGACCCGTGGATGATCGGAGTCGTAGCCGCGGTGCGTCGCCAGGTCGAAGGCGACGCTGATGCCCTGCTGGCCAGCGGCGAGGTTCTTGCGGTAGAACGCGTTCGACGCCTCGGCGGTGGAGAACCCGGCGTATTGCCGAATCGTCCACGGCCGGCCGGTGTACATGGTGGCCCGCACACCTCGGGTGAATGGCGCGAAGCCGGGAAGCGTGTCGACCAGTTCCAGCGCCTCGAGGTCGGCCGCGGTGTACAGCGCCTTCACGTCGATGCCCTCGGGGGTGTGCCAGGTCAGCGCTTCGGGGGAGTCGACCTTGGCCTCCTTCGACGCCAGCGCGTTCCAGTCGGCGAGGGAAGGGGTCGGGAAGTCGTTTGCCACGGTTCCAGGCTAGGGCCGGGCATCGCCGAAGTCACACCGGGGCTGGTGTTGCGAGCAGCGGAGCGCAGCGGAGAGGCGCAGCTCCGAGGGGCAGGGCTAGGGCCGGGGACCTCGGGAAGTCACACCGGGCTGGTCGAGGCATAGTCTTCACCCATGCGCACGTGGGCGTCAGAAGAGGCGTTCGACGCCTTCATCGGCTCGGGTGGAATCGTCGAGCCCGTCGACGACATGCCGGACCGGTACCGTGCCGAGGTCTTCAGGTTCATCGAGATGCACGCGAACTCCGAGCTCTTCGGGGGACTGTGCGAACGCCACTGGGTTTCGCGGGCACCTGGGTTGCATCGCAAGCTGGCGTTTCTCGCCAAGACCCAGGACGAGATCGGCCACGCCCATCTGCTCTACATGGTTGCCGCCGACCTCGGTATGAAGACCCGGCCGGAGATGCTCGACGACCTCGTCCACGGTCGCACGCGCTTCCACAACGTGTTCCACTACAAGGCCGAGACGTGGGCCGACCAGATTGTCATCGCATTCCTCGTCGATGCCGCCGCGCTCACGACCCAGCAAGCCGTCCTGAAGGAGTGCTCCTACGGTCCGTACCGGCGCATCCTCCGGCGCATCGTGAGCGAGGAGGGCTTCCATATGCGCCACGGCGAAGAGATGCTCCTCACGCTGGCCGAGGGAACCGAGGTTCAGCGCGCGCTCTTCCAGGACGCGCTCGACCGCTGGTGGGAGTCGGTAGTCCACTTCTTCGGTCCGCAGACGAAACCCGACGACCTGCTCATCCGGTGGAAGATCAAGTCGGCGACCAACGAGGAGCTGCGCGACCGGTTCGTGCAGAAGTTCGTCCCGATGCTCCACGACTACGGCTTCGTCGTGCCCGATCCGGGACTCCATCGCGATGGTGACGGGCGATGGGCGCTCGGGCCGATCGACTGGAGCGCCCTCGGTGCTACGCAGCGCAACGTCGGCCCCGACTCCCAAGCGCGCATAGATCAGTCACGAGCGGCGTGGGAGGACACCGAGTGGGTGCGCACGTCTCTCACCGTCGACGCCCTTGCCCCCAGCGGCGCGCGATGAACGACACCACGTCGACACTCGATCGTGACGAGATGGCGCAGGCAGTCGCTGCCGTCGTCGACCCCGAGCTCGGCGGGGTCACCATCGGCGACCTCGGGCTCGTCCACGACGTTCGCGTCGACCTGAGCGGTGCGGTGATCGTCGAACTCCTGCCCACGTTCCTCGGGTGTCCCGCGCTTGCGCTGATGGCGGTCGATGTGGAGCGGGCTCTCCGCGGACTAGGGGTCACCCAGTGTGCGGTCGTGTGGCGGGTCGAACCCGCATGGGACTCCTCGCGCATCACCTCGCGTGGTGTCGAGCAACTGGCGACGCTGGGGATTGCCGTCGCTACGGCGGCGCTGGCGTCGCCCGCCTGCCCGACGTGTAGGGCGCAGACGCTCCGGCCGATCAATCCTGTTGGGGCAACGGCCTGCCGGGCCGTTGCATGGTGCGGCGGATGTCGATCAGCCATCGACGTCATGGGCGCCCGAAGGGCTTAGTCGCTATGCCCACCTATGAAGTATTCCTGAGCGAAGACGGTCGTGAATCCTTCCGTCATGCGGGTGCACTGGATGCTCCGGACGAGGAGATGGCGGTCCTGTATGCCCGGGAGACCTATGTCCGTCGAGGCGAGGGAAGCCGGGCCTGGGTCGTCGCCCGAGCGCACATCGTCGAGGTCGACCCGTCCGATCTCGCCGTCACCGCAACCCGCACGCAAGGCCGCAACGACGGCAAGAAGATCGCCGAGCGCCGCCAGGACCGCCGCGCCGCTGCTGTTGTTGGGAGAGAGGTTGCCCCCATCCCTGGGGGCAATCCACCTCCCAACGACGCTGGGAGGCGTTCTGCCCCCATATATGGGGGCAACCTCTCTCCTGATCCGAGCGGCCAGCAATGATGGGGGACGAGGTGGTGGCGTTGGCGTTGGCGTTGGCCGATGATGAGCTGGTCATCGGGCATCGGCACAGCGAGTGGCTCGGGCTCTCCCCGTTTCTCGAGGAGGACCTGGCCACGGCATCGATTGCCCAGGACGAGATGGGCCACGCCCGGGCGATCTACGCCGTTCTTTGGCCGGACCGGTCCAACCGCGACGCCCTGGTCACGTTGCGGCCGCCGGGGGAATGGCGCTGCTGTCCCCTGGTGGAAGCCGACGCGCTGCCGTGGGAACGTCACCTCGTCCGTCACCTCGTCTACGACGTCGTGGAGGGACACCGCTGGAACGCCCTAGCGGCTCGTGACCCCGACGCGTTCGGTGCCCTCGCCGCCCGTGCCGGCCAGGAGGAGGGGTGGCATCGCCGCCACGCCACCGGACTCACCGGCCGTCTCGCCGTCGACCATGCGCGGCGTCTACAGGCGCAACTCGACGACCTGTGGCCGATGGTCGGTGATCTGCTCTCCGGCATGACGCAGTCGGAGCGGAAGGTCGCTCTCGACGATCTGGTGGCCACCATTGGCGAGGTCGGGCTCGTCGCCCCTGCCACGATGCTCGTTCCAGGCGATCGGACTACGCGAAGTGCCGCGTTCGCCGACGTCCACCGGTCGTTCTCCGAAGTTGCCGCGTTGGACCCGTCGGCCACTTGGTAAGCGTACGAAGTATCTGACGAACCGCACCCCAACGAGGACGTCGAGCTTCAGAGCCGCCGGTCGACGACCCGTTTCGCCTTCCCGATCGACCGCTCGATACCGCCGGTCGTGACGATCCGGACGTGGGCGGTGAGACCGATCATCGTCTTCATCCGCCGCTGCAGCGAAGCGGCAGCAACAGAGACCTCCTCGGTAATCGCATGCGCCGCTCCCTCCACGAGCACCGTGAGCTCGTCCATCGTGTGGGGACGGCTCACTTCGAGCTGCCAGTGCGCCGACAATGAAGCCTCAGCCAGCAGGAGCTCCTCGATCTGCGAGGGGTACAGGTTGACACCACGAATGATGAGCATGTCGTCGCTCCGGGCGCTGATGCGGGCCAGGCGTCTCATGGATCGTGCCGTTGGCGGAAGCAGTGCGGTGAGGTCGCGGGTGCGATACCGAATGACCGGGAAAGCCTCCTTGGTGAGCGAGGTGAGGACGAGTTCGCCGCGTTCGCCATCGGGCAGCACCACACCCGTCACCGGGTCGATGATCTCGGGATAGAAGTGGTCCTCCCACAGCACCGGTCCGTCCTTCGTCTCGATGCACTCGTTGGCCACGCCCGGTCCCATGACCTCCGAAAGTCCGTAGATGTCGACCGCATCGATGCCCCACGTCCGCTCCAACTGCAGACGCATGGCATCGGACCACGGTTCGGCCCCGAAGATGCCGAGCCGCAGACTGCTCGATGACGGATCGAGTCCTTGGCGGACCATCTCCTCAGCGATCGCCAAGGCGTAGGACGGCGTGACCATGATGACGTCCGGGGCGAAGTCGGTGATGAGTTGGATCTGCTTCTCGGTCTGCCCGCCACTCATCGGCACAACGGTGCACCCGAGACGTTCCGCCCCGTAGTGTGCGCCGAGTCCTCCGGTGAAGAGCCCGTAGCCGTAGGCCACATGGACGATGTCGCCGGGTTGTGTCCCGGCCGCCCGCATCGATCTCGCGACCAGGTTCGCCCAGGTGTCGATGTCGTTGCGGGTGTAGCCGACAACCGTCGGCTTGCCGGTGGTGCCGCTCGACGCATGCACGCGCACGACCTGTTGACGGGGAACGGCGAACATCCCGAACGGATAGTTGGCGCGCAGATCTTGTTTGGTGAGCAGCGGAAATCGTTCGAGATCGTCGACCGTCCGGATGTCATCGGGGTGTGCACCTGCGGCATTGAACGCATAGCGATAGTGCGCCACGTTGTCGTACGCGTGCCGCAACGACCAACGGAGGCGCTCCAGTTGCAGCGCCGTGATCTCGTCGCGGCTCGCTGTCTCGATCGGTTCAAGTGGCACGCGGCCTCCTACCCATGTCGGGAGCGCAGGACTTGTGCGGCCTGCTCCATCGCGGCGATCTTGGCCGAGGCCTTCGTCCTCGGCAGGAACCACATCCCGCAGTCGGGGCCGAGCGCGAGCCGCTGCGGACCGACGACCTCGACTGCGGCGGAAGCACGCGAGACAATGCCGTCGACGGACTCCACGGGGGCCTCGGTGTCGAGGTCGAGCACGCCGAGGATGACCCCCTTGGTGCCACAGTGCTCGAGAAGGTCGGGCGCGTGGTTCGGCTGGGCGTACTCGAGGCTGATGCTGCCGACCGAGCTGGCGGCGAGGAGGTCGAGGGCCTGCGCGTAGACGGGAGTGGCGCGCTTCTCGGCGATGTTCTTGGAGTAGCCGTAACAGACGTGCACGGCGGTCGGCGTCGTAACACCCCGCAGCGCCCGGTTGAGCGCTTCGGTGGCGAACGGGGCCACCGAGGAGTACCGGAAGTGGACCTCGGGTTCGTCGAGCTGGATCAGGTCGACGCCGAGTTGCTCGAGGAGCCGGAGCTCCACGTTGAGCGCGTCGGCCAGCGCGAACGCCAGCTGATCGATGGCGCCGTAGTGCTCGTCGATGAGGCGGAGCGCAAGCGTGGTGGGACCGATCACGGTGACCTTCGATCGACACTGCGTTCCGGCCTTGAGGAACGCGGTTGCCGGTCCGACCATCGGTGCGAGCCACTGCACCGGTCCGACCACCCGGGGTTGCACCGTCCGAGGCCGCGCCGGGGCACCCTCGGCCGGCACCGGTCGCGGCTTCATCGTCATGTACTCGGCGACGTCGAACGGACGGAACACCGGCGCGCTCTGCGCGTCGGGCGAGGTGTCGAGCCCGCCCAGACCGAGGGTGAAGTGACCGGAGAAGGTCTGCCGGCGCTGCTCGCCGTCGGTGACAAACGTGAGGCCGGCCCGCTCCTGGTCGGCGATGGCGAGCCGGACCGCATCGTCGTGGGCCTCGTCGAGATACTCGGGCGCGACGCGCCACCAGGTGCCTTCCGCGTCGTAGACCTTCTCGTGGTCACACAACCAGTGGGGCTTGCACCAGCTACCGACAAGCTGGGTCGGAAACCGCGGCAGATCGATCATCGCGGACGACGCCTCAAGGAGAGCTTGCCGGGACCTCCGCCCGATCGTGGATCACCTTCGCCCGATGGTGGATCACAGGTCTCGAAGCGGTCATGACGGGCAGGCATCGCCAAACGGTACCGAAGTCGGCGGGTGAGCGCGGTGGAGTCGTACGGGAACGCCGGGGATCGGTCAGAGCGCGGCCGGAAGCGTCACCGAGAATCGCGCCCCACCAGCCGGCGATTCCCCCACCTCGATCGACCCGCCATGGCGGGAAACCACGTCGGCGACGATGGACAGGCCGAGACCGGCGCCGCTTCGCCCACCACGGACACGTGACTCTTCGAGCTGGGTGAACCGGTCGAAGATGCGTTCGCGTTGATCGGGGGGAACACCCGGCCCGTCGTCGTCGATCGTCAGGAGCACCGAGTCCTCGGTGGGAACGAGCGATACCCACACCGCCGTCGTGGCGAACCGGATCGCATTCGTGGTCAGGTTCACGATCACCCGGCGGAGGTCATCGGGCTGTCCGAGCACGCGACCACCGGACACGTGGCTCGTATCGAGGGCGATGCTGCTCGTCGAGCGGAGGTAGCCGACCTCTTCGCGGATGATCTCGTCGAGATCGACGACCACCGGATCCACCACCCGCTGCGTGTCGGTGCGGGCGAGCATCAACAGGTCGTCAACGAGGCGCTCCATGCGTGTGGTCTGACGCAGCGACGCCTCGGCCACGCTGGTCCAGTCGGCCTTGTCCGGTGCCCGGAGCGCGACCTCCAGGCGGGTTCGCACGGTGGCAAGCGGGCTGCGCAACTCGTGGGATGCGTCGCTGACGAAGCGGGTCTGGCGGTCATGGGAGAGCTGTAGACGATCGAGGAGTCGATTCATCGTGCGGGCGAGGCGGCCGACTTCATCGACCGCACGTGGTTCGCTCACCCGTGCCGTCAGGTCGTTCGTGCTGATGGCATCGACCTGTCGACGCAGGAGGTCGACCGGTCGCAGCGCGCGGCGGGCCACCACCCAGATGCCGACGGTGCCGAACAGGACGAGGAGCGGCCCTCCAACGCGCAGTTGGCGCATGAGCGAAGCCTCCGCGTCGCGCAGGTTCTTCAGCGGTGCGGCGACGAGGATCCATGCGGGACCCGCCGTCGTGGTCACCCGCGCCTTGGTGAGGCGCACGTCCACATTGTCGACCTGGGTGGTCGTGCGGTCGACCTCGCCGTTGCGCATCACCGCCGACTCAGGGTCGACCATCAGGTTCATGTCGCTCACGTTGGCCGAAGCACCGAGCACCTTTCCCGACTGCGTCACGATCTGACAGAAGAGCGGGGAATCCCGGGCCGTGGCGAGCCGCGCCGGGATGTCGCCTTCCGCGGCGATCTCTCGCAGGTTCGCCATTTGGGTGTCGATGCTCACATCGAGGCTTTCCAACTGCGTGCGCTGAAGGGCCGACCGGAATGCGGCGACGCCGAGCAGGACCCCGAGCGTGAGCACGATCGCCGAGATCGCGGCGACCCGGGCGGCAACCGGAAGCGCGCGCAGGCGGCTCATGCGCAGGTCAACGTTCGGGGTCGAAGCGATAGCCGACGCCGCGCACTGTCTGCAGACCGGCCCGACCAAACGGCACATCGATCTTCTTGCGGAGATACCCGACGTAGACCTCGATGACGTTCGGGTCTCCTTCGAAGTCCGAACCCCAGACGTCCTCGAGCAGGTCGGTCTTGCTCACCGGATCGGGGCTCGCCCGAACGATCGCTGCCAGCAGCGAGATTTCCCGGGCGGTCACGGCGATCTCGTCACTGCCGCGCCACACCCGGTGCTGGCGGAGGTCGACAACCATGTCGCCGCGCTGCACCCGTCCGCTCTCGGTGCCGGCGATCGACGTGGACCTCCGGAGCAGCGCACGGAGCCGGGCGAGCAGGACGACGAACGAGAACGGTTTGCCGAGGTAGTCGTCGGCTCCCGTGTCGAGCGCTTCGGCCTCGTCGAACTCGCCGCGCTTCGCCGTGAGCATGAGGATCGGCGTGCTGTTGCCGAGCGCGCGCAGATCGCCGCAGACCCGGTAGCCGTTGCGCTTCGGCAGCATGATGTCGAGCACGATGGCATCGAATGCGCCCTCGGTCGCCATGTCGAAGCCGGTGTCACCGTCGTGGGCGAGCACCACCTCGAAGCCCTCGTTGCGCAGGCCGTCGGCTATGCCTTCGGCGAGATCGACCTCGTCGTCGACAACAAGAACTCGGGGCATCCCGATGACGTTACCGAGTCCGGCAGCGCCCACCCGCGGCTCGACTCAGCGGACGCTCAGGGAGGACCTCCGTGGCCGGCTCGCTCCTGGTGGGTGACGATGAGGTCGACGAGGGTCGGCCAGAGCTGGCGGGGGTAGTCGTGGCCCATGTCGCTGAGCAGCGCGAACACGGACCCGCGGACGAGTTCGGCGGTGCGAAAGCCGCCGCTTGGCTGGATGAGGGTGTCGTCGCGCCCGTGGATGACGAGCGTCGGGAGGTCGAGGGCGGCCAGGCCCTCGGCCCGCGAACCGGAGGCGAGCAACGCACAGAGCTGACGGGAGACACCTTCGGGGTAGATCCCTCGATCCCAGTCACGGCCCATTCGGAACGCCTCGAACTCGGGATCGTAGAAACGCCGGGAGGAGTAGACGACGCGATTGCGCACCCCCTGGCTGATGTAGTCCTCGCGGGTTGCTGCCGGCGCACCCATGAGCGCCGCGTTGGCCTCCGACGTCGACTGACCGACATCGAGCTCGCCGGTCGTGCTCATGATCGACGTGAGGCTGAGCAGGCGATGCGGGTGTTCGATGGCCATCGTCTGCGCGATCATCCCGCCCAGCGAACTGCCGACGACGTGGGCCCGTTCGATGCCGAGGGCCGACAGGATCGCCATCCCGTCGGCCGCCATGTCGCTGAACGTGTAGGCCACGTCGGGGAGCTCGGTGCCGCTCGTGCGAGCGTCGACGAGCGCAGCAACGGGGATCGGGTGTCCGTCGAGGCGGGTCGAAAGGCCGACGTCGCGATTGTCGTAGCGCACGACGAACCGGCCGCGTCGGGCGAACATCTCGGCCAGCGTCGGGTCGAACCCATTGATCTGCGAACCGAATCCGTTGACCATCAGCATCGGGGGATCACCTGGGGATCCGAGGGTCTCGACGTAGAACTGCAGACCGTTGGCATCGACATGGGACACGGAACCACTTTGGCGCGTACGCGGGTTGTGTGGCGAGTTGGCACGAACTCGCCACACAGCGGCTGGCTACGGCCGAGTGGCGGGGCGTGACGACCGGAACGCGTCCGTCGCGGTCACGAGCTCGTGGACGATACCGGGCTCTCCGGCGGAGTGGCCGGCATCGGGCACGATCCGCAACGACGACTCGGGCCACGCTCGGTGGAGGTCCCAGGCCGACTTCGCCGGGCAGACGACGTCGTATCGGCCCTGGACGATCACGGCCGGGATGTGCCGTATTCGGTCAATGTTCGCCAGGAGCTCGCGCCCGTCGGTCAGCCAGCCGCCGTGCACGAAGTAGTGGCTCTCGATCCGGGCGAACGCCAGCGCGAAGTCGTCGACCGCCGAGTGCGAGATCAGCTCGGCGTTCGGCAACAGGCAGCTCGTGCTGCCCTCCCATACGCTCCAGACCTTCGCCGCGGCCAATTGCACGTTGCGGTCGGGGTCCGTCAATCGTGAATGGTACGCGCGCAGAAGGTCATGGCGCTCCTCCGCTGGGATGTGGTTCAGATACGGCTCCCAGATATCCGGGAAGACGAAGCTCGCTCCCTCCTGGTAGAACCAGCGGATCTCCTCCGGTCGCAGCATGAAGATCCCGCGCAGGACCAGTTCGGTCACCCGTTCCGGGTGGGATTGGGCGTACGCCAGCGCCAGTGTCGATCCCCATGAACCACCGAAGACCTGCCAGCGCCCGATGCCGAGATGGGAACGGAGGCGCTCGATGTCGGCAACGAGATCCCAGGTGGTGTTCTCCTCCAGCGATGCGAAGGGTGTGCTCTGCCCGCATCCCCGCTGATCGAGCAACACGATGCGATACGCGGTCGGATCGAAGTAGCGACGGTACTTCGGGTCGAGGCCGCCACCGGGACCGCCGTGGAGGAACACCACCGGCTTGCCGTCGGGATTGCCGCACTCCTCGAAATACAGGTCGTGGATCTCCGACACCCGCAGACGACCCGTCAGGTACGGCTCGACTTCGGGATACAGCGTCCGGCGTTGCTCGCTCATGACGCCCAAGCCTGGCACCGGCCAGCGACTCTCAGATCGTCGTGATCCGGTAGCAACCCTTGCCGTGACGCTTCGCTTCTCGTAGCGACACGTCGGCCGTAGCGAGGAGGGTGGAGACCGTGCTCGAGTCGTGGGAGAACGCAACCCCGATGCTGGCGCTCACGGTCCACTTATCGCCGTCTAGGGCGATCGGTTCGCTGATCGCGGACAGGAGACGGGCGGCCAGTTCCGCCGCTTCATCGGCAGTCGGGAGACCCCGCACGAGAAGCGTGAACTCGTCGCCGCCCATCCTGGCCAGGCTGTCGGCCGTGCGAACGACCTGATGAATTCGCTCGCCCACGGTGACGAGGATGGCGTCACCGACCAGGTGCCCGGCATCGTCGTTGATCGCTTTGAAACCGTCGAGGTCCAGGTAGAGGATGGCCACCGTCGATGGCCGGATCGAGCGGTGGGCCTGATCGACCCGTTCGAAGAAGGTGCGCCGGTTGTCGAGACCGGTGAGCGGGTCCGACGATGCCAACGCGCGGAGCGCCCGCGACGAACGGTCCCGGGCGACGGTGAGCGC
>JANPDB010000763.1:0-4119 GCA_031431255.1 Acidimicrobiia bacterium
GGGAGAGCGCGCCGTGGAAGGTCTCGCACACGGCGTAGATCTCGGTGCGGTTGCAGGTGGAGACGATGACCGCTTCGGCAATGTCGTCGCCGCTGCGCAACACGTAGAGAGCCTTGGCCAGGCCGGCCGGCGGGATGGTCACCTGCTCGAGCACCTCGATCGGCGCACTCCGGTGATGGAGGCCAACCACGACGAGGGACATCAGCGCATCCCCAGGTCGGCGATGGTTCGAGCGCTCACGATCAACCAGTCTTTCGCATCTCGGCCCGGGCGCCAAACACGTGTGACCGATGTCGGGCGGAAGGGTCCTCGGGACCGGCTCACGCGGAGGCGCCGAGATCGTCGCGGTGGTGCTGGTAGTAGCTCAGGACCTGGAGTTCGACCGCCAGATCCACGCCCCGAACGGCAACCCCCTCAGGCACGTTGAGCACCGCCGGCGAGAAGTTCAGGATCGACCGCACGCCCGCTGCGACGAGTTGATCGGCGACGTCTTGGGCCGCCACACCGGGGGTGGCGATGATCCCGATCGCCACGTGCTCGGTTCCGACGATCGTGGCGAGATCCGATGACGGGCGCACCGGCAGGGAACCCACCATCTGGCCGGACTTGGTCGGATCGGCGTCGAGGAGCGCAGCGATCCGAAAGCCGCGCATGGCGAAGCCGCTGTAGGTGGCTAGCGCCCGCCCGAGGTTTCCGATGCCGACGATGACCACAGGCCAACTCTCGGTGAGGCCCAGCTCGCGGCCGATCTGACGACGGAGGTTGTCCACGTCGTACCCGACGCCGCGCGTTCCGTAGGTCCCGAGGTAACTGAGGTCCTTGCGCACCTTGGCCGCATTGAACCCGGCGAGATCGGCCAGCTCGTCGGAAGAGACGGTGGCCGTCTTCGCCGCGGCCAGCTCGAGCAGCGCCCGGTGGTACCGCGGCAGACGGGCGATGGTGGCGTCCGGGATCCGACGCACATCCTTGGACACGAACCCCACGCTAAACCGCTTGTGCATCAATTCACAAGCTCGGCCGAGCGGCGGCAACCGACTGCGCCCGGGGACGGAGGGCTTCCCCGGGGAAGGGTAGGGACGGAACGTCGCCCGGTGCGGGTCGGCGACAATGGGCAGGTGCTCACGACCGCGCTCGCCATCGCCGCTGCCCTCGTCGCACTCGCCTTCAGCGCATCGACCTTCGAGCGTTGGCTCGTTCGGCGCCAACCCCAGGATCTGTCCTGGTCAATCTCGCTGATCATGTTCTTCATCGGTGCCGGTGCCCTTGGCTACGGCGCCACGGCGGGATGGAGCGGGATCACGTTCCGGGTCTTCTACGCCTTCGGTGCCATCGTCAATGTCCCGTTCCTCGCCGCCGGACAGCTCCAACTCCAGCTACCCCGCCGTTTCGCCAACACCATCAGTTGGACCGTGTCACTGTTCTCCGCCCTCGCCGTCGGGGTCGTGATGGCCTCGCCGTTCACGGCGTCGGTCGACGGCATGGACCTCCCACGGGGCAAGGATGTGTTCCCCATCGGCCCGCGTCTCTTCGCGGCGTTCGGGTCGGGAGTCTCGGCGGTCATCGTGTTGGTCGGGACCATTGTCGGCGTGATCGGCGTCGTCCGCGCACGTGACCGCATGCACCCTTCAGTGGCCCGGAGACGGGCGGGTGGTCTCGGTCTCCTCGCACTCGGAACCGCGACACTGTCGGCGAGCGGAACGCTCAACGCCAGGTTCGGGGAGATGCGGGCGTTCTCGATCACCCTCGCCGCCGGCGTGGTGCTGCTGTTCGTCGGCTTCCTCCTCACCGGGTCACGCCCACGGCCGACCACGCGGACGGCGTCGATCGACACCGTCGCCGTGGCCCTCAGTCGGTGAGGGCTCGCCGGAGAACCTTGCCCTGCAAGCCCTTCGGGAGTTCCGCGACCACGGTGACCGAGGTCGGACACTTGTATCGGGCCAGCTGACGCATCGAGAACGAGATGAGCGCATCGGCTTCGATCATCGCCCCGGGCCGGGCGACGACAAAGGCTCGGACGCTTTCTCCGGTGTGCGGATGGGGCACGCCTACGACAGCGGCTTCGAGGACGTCGGGGTGCGAAGCGAGCACCTCTTCGACCTCCGCTGGATAGACGTTGAACCCCGAGACGATGATGAGATCCTTCGCGCGATCGACGATCGTGAGCTCACCGTCGGAGTCGGCGACGGCGATGTCCCCCGTGCGGAGCCAGCCGTCCGCGGTGAGGACCTTGGCGGTCGCGACGGGGTCCTCCCAATATCCCGGGAACACGTTCGGACCTTTCACCCAAATTTCGCCGGCATCGCCGACGAGTGCGTCGTCACCCGACTCGTCGATGAGCCGGACCGAGAGACCCGGCAGGGGCGCCCCGATGGTTCCCGGTCTGGGCGCTGATGCCGTGGCGGCCGTCACCACCGGCGACGCCTCGGTCAGCCCATAGCCCTCCCCGACGGGAACGCCGAAGCGATCGGCGAAGGCGCGTCCCGTTGCCGGATCGAGCTTGGATGCGCCGGAGATCGCGCGACGCAGCGAGGCAAACTGGGCCTTCGTCGCCGCCTCGGCCGGAAGGGACACGAGCGCGTCGTACACCGGAGGTGCTCCCGCAAGGACGGTGACCTTCGCCGAGGCGATCGTGGCGACGGCGGTACTCGGGTCGAATCGATCGACCGGGATGACGCAGCCACCGGCCGCGAGGGTGACGCCGAGCGTGGCATTGAGCCCGTAGATGTGGAACAGCGGCGGAATGGCAAGGACCACGTCCGTCGAGGTCAGGTTGGCGTCGCCCAGCGACTGCATCTGCTCGAGGTTCGCCCGGAGATTGCCGTGGGTGAGCATGGCGGCTTTCGGCGAACCGGCCGTTCCGCTGGTGAACATCAGTGCGGCGAGGTCACCGTCGGCCCGTTCCACGAGCGGGCCGGCTGTTCCGGCGGCGACCGCCTCGAAGTCGACCGCGTGCGGCATCGCCGCGCTGGCGGGCGCGATCACGGTGAGATCAGGGTGGCCGTCAAGCTGTCCGCTGAGCGTCGCCACGCCCATCGGTCCAATGATGAGCATCGTCGGTCGCACCGCGGCGATCTCGCGGAGCACCTCGGCCGTCGGGCTTTGCGGATTCAGCGGCACGGCGACCGCGCCGGCCCCGAGCACGGCGAAGTAGCTGACGATGAACTGCCGTCCGGACGTCATGACGAGAACGACGCGATCCCCCGGTGCGAGACCGAGCGCGATCAGTCCGCCGCGGAGTGCACCGACCTCGGCTCGAAGGGCGCCGTAGGTGACGACCTCGTCGCCAAATCGCAGCGCGGGTGCGTCGGCCGGGTGCGTCCCGATGATCGTGGCGAGGTTCATCGATCGACCATGGGTTTGTCCGACGGCGACGTTCCGCGTCGGCGGACCGGCACGGCGCTGCGACGGACCGATCGTGACGGGCGGGTCACGTTCAGCCCGCTTCGGTGACGGCGACCGTCGAGACGCTGACCGTCGTCGGCACCGTGCTGCCGGTCGATCCGCCTCCGGTGAGGTCACCGCTCAGAAACTGGAAGATGGCGGCGCCGAAGAGCGCGACGAGGAGAACAGCGAGAACGATCGTTGTGGCGGGTCGCATGAGGTTCCGAGTCTCGCGCAGCAGCGCCGATCCGACCGGCCGCACTGCGGGTTCGGTTCTGCGGATTTCCCTACAACCGCTTCAGCGACACGGACACGCCCGGTCCGAGGCCCAGCTCATCGGCAGCCGAGCGCCGGTCGAGGCACAGCGACAGCATCCCGTAGGAGTCCGTCACCAGACCGATCGCGCCTGTGCCGATCGAGGCATAGGTGTCCGCGATATGCGCGGTCCGAGTCGTCGTCCCGAACTCGACCGACACTGCGGTCGCACCGGGACCGAGATCGTCCGGGTCGACGTTGAGCTGCGCATTCCCGTACCGGTCCACCCACAGGACTTCCGCATGGATCACCCCATCCTCCGTCCGGGTGAGCGGGATCATGCCCGGCACGAGCCCGGCGGGATCGATCAGATCGCCGAGGTCCGTCAACGCAACCCCATTGGCGAGTTGCGCCGCGACCGGGGCGAACACGTCGCGTCCGGCAAAGGTCACGCCCGGCGCGCTGAGGTGGAACTCGGCATTG
>JANPDB010000764.1:0-2185 GCA_031431255.1 Acidimicrobiia bacterium
CGCTTCCTTTGCCGTCTTCTGCTCGAGAAGGTCCTTCTCCTGGTCACGGAGCTTGGCCGCAGCCTCGAACTGCTGGTTCTCGATCGCCGCTTCCTTGTCCTTGCGGACCTTGGCGACTTCGTTCTCGAGCTCGCGGTAGTCCGGCGGCGTCTGCATGCGCTTGATGCGCAGACGGGCGCCGGCCTCGTCGATCAGATCGATGGCCTTGTCGGGGAGTTGGCGATCGGCGATGTAGCGGTCGGCCATGTTCGCCGCGGCGACCAGCGCCTGGTCGGTAATGGTGACCCTGTGGTGGGTCTCGTAGCGATCGCGCAGACCCTTCAGGATCTCGACCGTGTGCGCCACCGAGGGCTGCTCGACCTTGATCGGCTGGAAGCGACGCTCGAGAGCGGCGTCCTTCTCCAGGTGCTTGCGGTACTCCTCGGTGGTCGTGGCACCGATGGTCTGCAGCTCACCGCGGGCGAGCATCGGCTTGAGGATGCTCGCCGCGTCGATCGCGCCTTCGGCTGCTCCGGCGCCGACCAGCGTGTGGATCTCGTCGATGAACAAGATGATGTCGCCGCGTGTCTTGATTTCCTTGAGCACCTTCTTGAGGCGTTCCTCGAAATCACCGCGGTAGCGGCTTCCGGCAACGAGAGCGCCGAGGTCGAGCGTATAGACCTGCTTGTCCTTGATGGTGTCCGGCACGTCGTTGGCAACGATGCGCTGGGACAGCCCCTCGACGATGGCCGTCTTGCCGACGCCGGGCTCGCCGATCAGGACCGGGTTGTTCTTGGTACGACGCGAGAGCACCTGCATGATGCGCTCGATCTCCTTCTCGCGGCCGATCACCGGGTCGAGCTTCTTCTCGCGGGCGAGCGCGGTGAGGTTGCGGCCGAACTGGTCGAGGACGAGCGAGCCCTGCGGCGCGTCGGCAGCCCCGGTTGAGGCGCCCACACCTGCGGCGGTGGGCTGGCCACCCTTCGCAGCATCGCCGGTTTGGCCGGAGCCCTGATAGCCGGAGAGCTGCTGGATGACCTGCTGGCGGACCCGGGAGAGGTCAGCGCCGAGCTTCACGAGGACCTGGGCGGCGACTCCTTCGCCTTCGCGGATCAGACCCAGCAGGATGTGCTCCGTACCGATGTAGTTGTGGCCGAGTTGCAGAGCCTCACGGAGCGAGAGCTCGAGCACCTTCTTGGCCCGGGGGGTGAACGGAATGTGGCCCGACGGCGAGTTCCCGCCCTGACCGATGATCTCCTCAACCTGGGCACGCACAGCCTCGAGCGAGATCCCGAGAGACTCGAGCGACTTGGCGGCGACGCCCTCACCCTCGTGAATGAGACCGAGGAGGATGTGCTCGGTCCCGATGTAGTTGTGGTTGAGCAGGCGCGCCTCTTCTTGCGCCAACACGACCACTCGACGGGCCCGATCAGTGAAACGTTCGAACAACGGAGCCTCCTCGAGACCGTTGGGGGATACTGCAAGTGTACTGGCGGGTCGCTCTCTACAGACCGAACCGTTGTTCACTCATTGCTTGCACTGTGTTGTAACGCCGCGGAAGGCCACAACGTTCCAACGTTGCCATCTTCTTCGACCTGTCCTTCGTCACATCGGCGGGAGAGCGTGGGACTTGAGATGCCGGATGACCTATTTCGGCTCCCGAGTGGGTCTTCTGCGCGCACGGCAGGTGACCGACGCAACTCCGGGCGCCCTTCACGGCCTGCGCAGTATCGGCGACGGTGCCGTAGCCTTACCCTGTGAGCAAATCTGCGCTCCCGCTCGATCTCCCTCTTCTGGAGGAGGATCTCCGTCGGGTTGAAGACGAACTGCGTTCGTCCGTGGTGACGGAGGACCCGTTCCTCACCGAAGTGGCGCGCAACCTGATCGTCGCAGGCGGGAAGCGGCTTCGGCCCGTCTTGTCCCTCGCTGCGGCCTACGCCGGGCCGGGCCACGTCGTCGACGACGTGGTACGCGGGGCCGTCGCCGTCGAGCTGGTTCACCTCGGTTCGCTCTACCACGACGACGTGATGGACGAGGCGGCCACCCGCCGTGGTCAACCGACGGCGAACGCCCGGTTCGGAAACTTCGCGGCGATCGTTGCCGGCGATTTCTGCCTTGCCGTCTCGGCCCAGATCGCCGCCTCGCTCGGGGTCGAGGTCTCGGGACTGCTCGGCTTCACGATCGGCGAGCTGTGCAAAGGCCAGGT
>JANPDB010000765.1:0-2778 GCA_031431255.1 Acidimicrobiia bacterium
GGTGTTCTCCTGGGTGATCGGCGCGACTGTTCACATCCATCATGTGCAGAGCGACCTGCAGTGGTACGAAGGCAAGGAGTGGACCCGGTCGAAGGCCCAGCTCGTCGGAACCACCGTGATGCGTGCACCGTGGCTCGTCGACGTCGCCCTGCACCACATCTTCATCCACGTGCCGCACCACGTCGATGCCCGCATCCCGTGCTACGAGCTGTCGAATGCGGCGAAAGCCATCGATGCGGCATTCCCGGGCATCGTGACCGAGCGTCGATTCCATCTGCGCGATTACCTTCGCGCCACTCGGGACTGCAAGCTCTTCGACTTCACAACGGGCCGCTGGGTCCGCTACCCCGACGCTGCTTGACGCCGAGCTTCCATTCGAGGATGGAGTTCGGGGGAATTGTTGCTCTGTAGGCAACAAATCCCCCGAACTTCAACCGTGGCGGGCGCCGTAGGTGCGGGCCGCCTGTTGGATCACACGGACATAGTTGGCGCGTTCGTAGGCATCGGGGTCAGGCACGTTGGCGACGGCCATCGACCCTCGGAGCTGGGTCACCGACTCGAATTCGTTGTCGGTCATCCACAACACCAAACCGTCCCGAAGCGTCGCGATGTGACCCGGTCCGTGGCGCAGCAACGATGAGGTCGTCATCACCGCCGTGGCGCCGACGAGAAGCGACTTCACCACGTCGGCCGGTTCATGCACACCTCCCGACACGGCCAGATCGGCGTCGACGTTTCCGCTGAGCAGAGCCGTCCAGCGCAGCGGCAGCCGGAGGTCCGTCGAGGTGGACAGATCGAGGCTCGGCCGCACCGAGAGCGTTTCCAGGTCGATGTCGGGTTGATAGAAGCGGTTGAAGAGCACCAGCCCGTTCGCTCCCACGTCGACGAGGCGGCGCACGAATGACGGAAGTGCGCTGAAGTACGGCCCGATCTTCACCGCCAGGGGAACCGTCACCCGTGCCCGGACCGCTCCGACGAGGGCGAGGATGGATTCCTCGACGGACTCGGCGGTGTCGGCCAGGTCGGCGGCCACTCGGTACACGTTCAGCTCCAGGGCGTCGGCGCCGGCGGCCCCCAGTTCCGAGGCGTGTCGGATCCAGCCCGACGGGGTCGCGCCGTTCACGCTTGCGACGACCGGAATTCGCAGCGCCGCCTTGGCGTCGGTGACGAGGCGGACGTGTCGCTGGGCAACGTCGAGCGAGTCGAGCGGCATCGCTGCGTTCGGAACGGACTCGGCATGGACCAGCGATCCGAGGCCGCTGGCGGCAAGGATGAACGAGGTCTCCCGCTCCGCGTCCTCCTCGAAGAGCGAGGGGAGAACCACCGCTGCCGCGCCGCCCTCTTCGAGGGCATGCAAGGTGTCCACCGATCCGGTCAGCGGACTCGACGAGGCCACGACGGGGTGGGCGAGACGGAGCCCGAGGTAGGTGGTCGTCAGGTCGACGCTCATTGCGGTGCCTCCTCATGGGCAGTGTCGTCGGTGAACGTGCCGGGCACCGAGCGCTCGATCCGGGCGAGTTGCTCGTAGTACCGCCAGCGTTCGTCGTTGTGGGATGGGGCGAGCGAAGCGAGCTCGGCGGCGGCAGCCGGATCGGAACGGCGCAGCGTGGCGAATCGGGTCTCGGCATCCATGAACACCTGAACGGGAAGCGTCGGCGCCTTGCTGTCGAGATGGAACGGCGTGAGGTGCTCGTCCACCCCGGGCTGGTAGCGGTAGAGCGGCCAGTAGCCCGACTTCACCGCATCCTTCTGATGCGACATCGACGTGCGCATGTCGATGCCGTGCGCGATGCAGGTCGAGTAGGCGATGATCAGCGACGGTCCCGGCCAGGCCTCCGCTTCGGCGAACGCCTTCACCGCCTGGACGTCGTTGGCCCCGATGGCGATCTGGGCGACGTAGACGTTCCCGTAGCGGCGAGCCTCGACCCCGAGGTCCTTCTTTGCCGTGCGCTTGCCACCGGCGGCGAACTTGGCGACGGCTCCGCGCGGGGTGGCCTTGGAAGCCTGCCCTCCGGTGTTGGAGTACACCTCGGTGTCGAGGACGAGCACGTTGACGTCGCGGCCGGACCCGAGCACGTGGTCGAGGCCGCCCGACCCGATGTCATAGGCCCATCCGTCCCCGCCGACGATCCACACGTTGCGGCGGAGCAGCGAGCCGGTCAGTGGGGCGAGGCGCCGTGCCAGCTCGCCGGCCTCGTCTGTTCGGGAGCCGAGGGAAACGAGGAGCAGATCGAGCTCGGCGAGAAGACTTCGCTGCTGGGCCGTGGTGGCGTCGTCGGCGGGCTGACGTGGGTCGATGGCCAGCAGCGGTTCGGCGACGGCGGGCGACAGCTGGGGAGCGATCTCCGCCAATCTGCGAAGTGCGTTGTGCGCAACCTCGTGCTGGCGGTCGAGGGCAACGCGCATCCCGAGGCCGAACTCGGCGTTGTCCTCGAAGAGGGAGTTCGACCAGGCCGGGCCGCGGCCGTCTCGATTCTTCGACCAGGGTGTGGTCGGCAGGTTTGCGCCGTAGATCGACGAGCAGCCGGTGGCGTTCGCCACGATGCTGCGGTCGCCGAAGAGCTGGGTGAGCAGCTTGAGATACGGCGTCTCGCCGCAGCCCGAGCATGCACCGGAGAACTCGAACAGCGGTTCGCGCGACTGTGCACCCTTGACCGTGCTCGGGTCGAGCAGCCCGGGCTCCACCGATGCCATGTCGAGGAAGAACGACCAGTTGCGGATCTCGGCGTCGAGGCGCCCCTCGATCGGCTCCATGTTGAGCGCCTTGTGCTTCACCTG
>JANPDB010000766.1:0-8313 GCA_031431255.1 Acidimicrobiia bacterium
GGCCCGTCGCAGGACTCCCGGGTTCTTCGCGCTCCGGGCGGTTGCGTGAGCGGTGTTGGATCAACGCCATGATGAGAGCCGTGACCCTGGAGATCGTCAAACGCTACGGCCATCCCGATTTCCTGGATCTTCCCTGGGGCGTGTCGCTGCGCCGCTGGCGGACCCCGCGTCTGGTCGATGTCGCCCGGGGTCTCTCCCGTCACGTGGTGCGATTCGTCGATTACGGCGGAGTTGTCTACGCCGTCAAGGAGACCGAGGACCGAGTGGCGCTCGCCGAGTACGACCTCTTACGCGATCTCGAGGGGCGCGGGCTGCCGGTCGTCGAGGCAGTCGGAGTGGTCCGCAATCGTACGGCGGACGGCAGCGATCCCGATGCCCCGAACGACCACCGCTATCCGGCCGATGACAGCGAGTTGGGAGCCCCTCTCGGTGCCGCGCTGATCACGAGGCATCTCAGCTTCTCGATGCCCTACCGGTACCTGTTTCAGGGACGCCCGATCGCCGATCTCCGCGATCAGCTCGAAGATGCCATGGCGGTGCTGCTGGTCCGGCTCCACCTCGAAGGCTTCTTCTGGGGTGACTGCTCGCTCTCGAACACGCTCTTCCGACGGGATGCCGGTTCGTTGAGCTCGTGGCTCGTGGATGCCGAAACGGGACGGATCCAAGAGGGTCGGCTGAGCGACGGTCAGCGCGCACATGATCTCGAGATCGCCGTCGAGAACATCGGCGGTGAACTACTCGACCTCGATGCCGCCGGTCGTCTGCACGATGAGCTCGATCCGATGGAGCTCGCTGAGGACTTCCGCAATCGCTATGAGCGCTTATGGAATGAGATCGTGTACGAGGAGATCATCCGCCCGAGCGACCGTCATCGTATGGCGGCGCGGACACGACGCCTCAATGAGCTCGGTTTCGATGTCGAGGAGTACCGTCTGCGCACCACCGACGATGGTCGTATCCGATTCGTCCCCCGGGTTGTCGAAGTCGGGCACCACCGCCGACGACTACAGCAGTTGACCGGGCTCGACGTCGACGAGAACCAGGCCCGCCGCTTGCTGAGCGACCTCGACGGCCATCGGGCTTCTCTCGACGAACAGCGGGGCCAACGGGTCCCCGACGCGCTCGCGGCCTACGACTGGCTGACCAACGTCTACCAGCCGACCATCGATGCGATACCGGTAGAGCTCCGGCATCGACTCGCCGACGCGGAGGCGTACCACCAGATCCTCGAGCACCGCTGGTACCTCTCGGAAGAGGCCGGACGCGACGTCGGCATGGACGCGGCGATTGATCGCTACGTGGCCGACGTGCTGCCGCTGGCCCCCGTGGAGGAGGCGATCCTCCCCGCACCGGGCGACGAGACGATGGACCTCGCCGGGACCGGCCCTACGGAGGACTGACGTCGAGCGGACCCGGTTCGCCGGGCTCGGCGGGATGCTGACGGGAGCGGCCGAGATTCCCGGTGAGGATCACACCGGTGATGACTGTGGCAATGCCGAGCCCGAGGGTGAGGGCGATCGAGGCGCGGGCGACACCATTGGAGAACGCGAACGGAAGACTGCTGGACGAGAGGATCGAAATGTCGGAAAGACCGCCGACCAGCGTGACGATGCCAGCGGCGAACACTCCGACATAGAGCGCATCCATCCGTCTCCGTCCCAACGCGAAGATGGTCAGAACTGCGATGACCCATGCTGCGAGGGAGACCCACCCGATCGACAGGACGCGTCGGAAACCTGACCCTCCCTTGACGCCGAAGGCGATGCCGAAGAGATGAACAGCGTCAACGACGACGAGGGTGCCGAGCATCGCGCTGAAGAGCATGAGCGCACGTGGGAGGTGTCCACGGTTCGCGGACACGGCGGCTGCACCTACCAAGAGCATTCCGAGTGCCCCGGCGGCCGCGAGTGGCGCGATGGGTGACGGCCCCGGCACCCAGCGCAGCTCCCCAGAGACGACGAAGGTGGCCGTACCCCTCGTGATCGGAACTTCCCATGTCTGGATCAGGTGCTCGCGTCCGCGCGCCGCTTCAACCTGCGGCGGCGGCGCTGTACCCATCCAATGGACCCGGTGGTCATGGAATCGGACGACCGGAGACCCGGACAGTTTGCGCCAATCGGGTGGCCCATCGGGGCGCAGGCCCGACGGGATGGTGGTGGCCCCCTGTCGGTCGGCGTTGAGGTAGACCGCGTTCGACTGCCGGTTCTCGAACGCGCCGGTTGGGCCCACGCGAAGGTACGGATGATCGTCGTAGTCACTGATCACGATCTCCGGGCCGCTCTGCCACTTGACCTCGAGACGGTTTCCGGCCTCGACGACCGTCACCGAGAAGCCCTCCACCGGAGGCGAAACAGCGAGCACGCGTGAGATGTAGTTCGAGGCAGGCGTGTTCGTTGCCGAGTGCGCTTCGGCGCGGGCCGAGAAGACAGCGGGCAACGCAACGGACAACGCAACGACGGCCGCCGTTCGCATGGCGGCCGAGCGGACACCTCCGCTCATGCGCAGGGCACCGCATTCGGTCGTCCAACGGTCGCGAGCGCGTTTCTGGCCACCACCTCGAACGACGCGACCGAGCGGACCAGGCCGGGCGCCAGCGTGGCCAGGTCGGTTTCGACGGCGAGCTTCGACCGCTGAAACGCAGCCGCCTCCGTGCGGTCGACCTCGACAAGTGCCGCACCGAGCGCGTGCGCCGGTAGGTGAACCTCGTTCCAGAAGGTGTTGGACGCTTCGCCTCGTTGACCGGCCGCCAGTTGCGTCTCCATCATGCACAGGCCGGGCACGACGCCTCCGAGGAAGGCGACAGGAACGCTCGACGCCGACGAATCGGCGTTGTCCCTCGCCCGCAGGAAGCCGAAGACCCCTCCGGCGAGCAGCCCGACGATGGCAAGTATGACCAGACGACGCACTCCGAACTGCACGTCTTCATCCTCGCACGGGTGGTGGCGGATCCCGTCGCGGACGCAGCCGTCGAGTTGCGGACGCCTAACCTCGGCCTGTGCTGCGCATCCATCCTGCCGTCCAGGCCGCCCTCGCCGACCGGCGTCCCGTCGTCGCGCTCGAGTCCACGATCTCGTCAACACTCGGCCTGCCGGTGCCGTTCAACGCCGAAGTCCTGAACCGCTGCGTGCGGGCGATCGAGGCCAGCGGCGGCGTCGCCGCCATCACTGCGGTGCTCGACGGCGAGGCCCATGTGGGGGTCGACCCATCGGACTACGAGCGGCTGCTCGGAGCAACAAAGAAGTGCGCGGAGCGCGACCTCTCGGTTGCTGTGGCCGAAGGCTGGGACGTCGGCGTGACGACGGTGTCGGCGACCGTCGCGTTGTGCACAGCTGCGGGTGTCCGGGTGTTCGCCACCGGCGGAATCGGCGGGGTCCACCGCGATGACCACTTGAGCGGCGACGTGAGTGCAGATCTCGGCGCAATCGCCCGCCATCCGGTCATCGTCGTGACGGCCGGGGCGAAGGCCTTCCTCGACTTGGCCAAGACCGCGGAACTCTTCGACACGTTGAGCGTGCCGGTGCTCGGGTTCCGCACCGACGAGTTCCCGGCGTTCTACAGCCGCACGAGCGGGATCGCCGTGCATCGCCGCATCGACGACCCGGCGGTAGCAGCCGCCGTCCTGCGGGCCCGTCTCGAACTCGGGCTGGTGGGGGGCGTCGTCGTCGCCAATCCCATTCCCGTCGATGCCGAGATTCCCGCAGCCGACATCGCCGCGGCCATCGAAGACGCACTCGCAACAGCCTCAGCCGCCGGCGTCCGCGGCGCGGCCCTGACGCCCTTCGTCCTCGGTCGCATCGCAGTGGTCACCGAAGGGCGCTCGATCCCGGCGAACCTCGCTCTGGCCGAGAACAACGCAGTCGTCGCCGTACAGATCGCCCGGGCCCTGCTGGAGGAACCCGGGCGCTGAACGCTCAGAAGATGTGGACGGGGGTACCGTTCGGGATGACCGACGGGAGCCACCGGGCGTTCGCCACCGAGACCCGAACGCATCCGTGCGAGGCCGGATACCGCGGAACCGACCCGGACCCGTGGATCGCGAAGCCACCCTTGAAATAGAGGGGGTTGTAGAGCTTGCCGAGCGCGGCGGTCTTCCATCCGGAGACCCGGCTGTAGATCCGGTAGCGCCCGCGCGGGGTCACCGCCACACCGCACTTGCCCTTCTCGCAGTAGCGCCGCCCGGAGCCAGTGGAGACATTGATGGTCTTCCACACGGCCCCACCCTTGCGGATGGTCATCACCTGACGAGCGATGCTCACCTCGATGCTCACCGCGCCGGTCGCTCGGGGGTTCGCCAGCCCTCCCGCCGCGGTCGACGCCCTCGGTTTCTTGGTCCCTTTCGGGGCGAGCGTCACGGGCGTGGTTTCGGCCGGAGGTGTCGTCGCCACGGGAGCCACAATTGTCGGGGGAGCTGCGGGTTGCTCGGTGACGACCGGCGCCGGGGCCTCGGTCGTGGGGGGCGATGTGATGGGCACCGCTGTTGTCGGCGCTGCAGTGGACGGCGGCACGACGAACGGCGGCGGTTCGATCGTCTCGGCGGACACCGGAAGGCTGAGACCCGCGGCCATCGCCAAGCCGACCAGGGCGACCGCTCCGCATCGGAGACGAGACCTCGATCTGCGCACCGCCAAGGGAAAACCGAGTGCCATTGTGGATTGGGCGACCTCAGCGTGCGTTGTTCCGTCGGGAACCGCCGTTCGAGAGGTGCGATGTTCGTGAAGAGTACGCACGGCAAAGATCGTATGCGCACGGAGTGCTCGCCGCTAGGTATGGGACAACGAAATCCGCCGGAAACATGGCGTGTGTTCACGGTGAACGGTTGCCGAGTCCTGAACCGACGTACAGGTCGCATCGCCTGCGACAATTGACGCCGTGAAGGGGCCGGAGAGTGATGTGCACGTGGTGTCTGCAGCGGACGATCCGGCGCTCGCTCGCTTCCGCCAGCTCAAGGATGCGACCCAGCGCACCCTCGGGAACTTCATTGTCGAGAGCGAACGCGTGCTTGAACGGATGATCGAGCTCGGAACGGCGATCGAAGCGGTGCTCGTCACCCCGTCGAGATGGGACCGCATCGCGGCGACAGTCGCAACGGCTCACGGGGTCGACGGACCCCCGCAGGTGATCATCGCTGATCCCGCTGTGGTCGACGAAGCGATCGGTTTCGCATTGCACCGGGGCGTCGTCGCTATCGCTCGCCGACCGTCACCGCTCAATCCGGTCGAGGCGCTCTCATCAGCCCGACGGGTCGTGGTGCTCGAAGACGTCGTCGACCCCGACAATGTCGGGTCGGTGTTCCGTCATGCGGCGGCGTTCGGCGCAGATCTCGTCGTGCTGTCGGAGCACGCCGGTGACCCGCTCTACCGCAAGGCGGTCCGAACGTCGATGGGATGGGTGCTCGATGTGCCATGGACCCGCGTCGATGTGGCCGACGAGCTGATGCCGACCCTTGCGCGGGCAGGCTTCACGACAATCGCACTGACACCGAGCGGCGACGTGGGGATCGAGGACGTCCTGCTGCCGAGATCGCCGGAAGCACGAGTGGCTGTGCTGCTGGGGTCGGAGACGGACGGACTTCGGGCGCCGACGCTCTCGGCCGCTTCACGTCGGGTTCGCATCCAGATCGCAGATCATGTGGATTCACTCAATGTCGCGACGGCCGCAGCCATCGCCATGTTCTCGCTGTTTCGCTGACGAACGAGGAAGTCCACCCACTGTCGTACGTGCACGTAGGAATAGGCGACGATGACGGCTCAACGCGAGTTGCGAAGGTCAGCAGCCATACCCTGACGCATCGCAACCAGGTCATTGGACACGGTGAGAAGCCGGAACCCCTGCTCGGCGCGTCGCTGCGCCACGCCACCGACGCAGTGCGCGCCCGGCACAACCCCCCGGTTTCGACAGGCCGACACGATGCGCTCGAGCGCCTCAGTGAATTGGACACTGTCGTCGTTGTTCCGTGGGGGAAGTCCGAGGGTGAGCGAGAGGTCGGCCGGCCCGACGTAGATCGCGTCGATGCCCGGCACCGCGAGGATGTCGTCGATGTTGCGCACGGCCTCGACCGTCTCGATCATCGGAATGACGGCGACGTTCTCGGCGGCCCACGCCACATAGTCGGCGTGTCGGAGGCCGACCACGGTCGGGCCGTAGCTCCGTGCACCGAGCGGCGCATAACGACACGCCCGGACGACGGCCTCGGCATCGGCGACGGTGTTGACCATCGGTACGATCACGCCCTGAGCGCCGGCGTCGAGCATCTTGCCGATGATTCCGGGCTCGTTCCACGGCACCCGGACAACCGGGTTGGAACCGCCCAATGCGATGCCCTGGAGCTGTGCGACCGTGGTCAGGTAGTCGACCGCGCCGTGTTGCGCGTCGATGCAGACGTAGTCGAAGCCCTCACCGGCCGCTGCTTCGGCGACGACACTCGAGGGCGTTGACAACCAGGCCCCGAGGGTCGTCGCGCCGTTGGCCCAAAGGCTGCGAAGCGATGGCATTCCGGGTGACAAAGGCGGGGTCATGGGTATCGGTCTAGCCGCCCGGAGTGCGCTGAGCCGGCGACCGCCCGCTCGTCCCGAGCAGAACGGCCCGCGCAACTGGCTCGACGACCTCGTGGCCCAGGGGGTTTGAAGAATCGGACACCGCGTTCTCCGGTCCCTCAACCCGCTGACCGACGCAGGGTTCGCCGCCAGTCCGTTCCCCACCAGTCAGGCCAGACCGCGTAACCAGGCGCCGAGTGAGTCGATGATCGACTCGGGCCATTCGTGGCCGCCCTCATGGAGCATCACCTCGCAGGCGATGCCGTGCCGTGCCGCGACCCGCCCGAGCGATTCGGCGTGGAACACGTCGACGACATCGTCGGCGACGCCGTGGCCAACGAAGAGGGCGACACCCATCGGCCCGATCACCACCTCGTCGGGCACGAAACCACCGATGCATGCGACACCCCGTACGTTGGCGCGCACCGGCGCGCCCTGCTCGCCGCCGAATCCGAGGGCCAGCGCGAGCGCCCCTCCCTGGGAGAAGCCGGCGATGACGACCGGGGCGGTGCCGATTTGATCGACGACCCACGCGACCGCGTGACGGGCGTCGGGGTAGGCAGGATCGCCATCGTTCCACCAGGCTCGCCGCAAACCGCCCACGTCGACCGGGCCGGCGATCGTCCGGACCGCCCACCCGTTCAGCGCGGCCCGGAGCGACTCGGCCACGTCCGCCAGGTCTGCCGGCGTCGAATCGAATCCGTGCAGCAGGATCAGGTCCACACCTTCCAGCGTGGCAGGCGAACCGGGTCAGCGGCGGCACCGCACCGGTCAAGTAGCCTCGTCTGCCGTGTCTGAGGGGGAATCCGCTGCGTCGCCGATCGCCCGCGCCGCCCAGACCATTGCGGTGACCGCCGGCCGTAGTCGCGCCGATGGTGCCCTGGCCCCCACCATCTGGCCGTCCACGACGTTCGAGATCGGCACTCCGCTCGAAGCCGCCCGCATCGCCAGCAGACCGCGGGAGCCGAAGTTCTACGCGCGCCATGGGAACCCGAGCGTGCGTGCGTTCGAGGACGCAATGGCCGAACTGGAGGGCACCGAAGCGGCACTGGCCTTCGGGTCGGGTATGGCCGCGATCAGCGCAGCCGTCCTGGCGTTCTGCCCGACCGGTTCGCACGTGATCGCGCAGCGTCAGATGTACGGCGGCACGCTGCAGTATCTCGGCCTCGTCGCGACGCGACTCGGGATTTCGTACTCCCTGGTCGATGTTCACCAACCCGGCGGGTTCGCGGCACATCTGGCTGAGCACCCGAACACCACGCTGATCCTGGCCGAGACCCCGGCCAACCCGAACCTGGACCTCGTCGACCTCGATGAACTCGCCGCGCTGACCGGTCCCATCAAGCTCGTCGACGCTACGTTTGCCACGCCGATCGGTCAGCGCACCTACCGTCCGGGCATCGACATGGTGATGCATTCGGCCACCAAGGCCATTGCCGGCCACAACGACGCGTGCCTCGGTGTGATCAGCGGTGAACGCGAGGTGGTCGACTGGCTGTGGAGCTACAACATCATGCTCGGGGCGGTTGCGTCGCCCTACGACGCCAGCAACGCGTTGCGCGGCCTTCGATCCCTCGGCGTCCGCTTCCGACAGCAATCCGAAAGCGCGCTGAGGATTGCGGCCGCGCTCGAATCGCGACCCGAAGTCAACTGGGTTCGCTACCCGGGACTTCCGTCGCATCCGCAGCATCGTCTGGCGAGCACCCAGATGAGCCTGCACGGTGGTCTGCTCACATTCGACCTCGCCGGGGGTCGCGACGATGCTGCGGCCTTCATGAAC
>JANPDB010000767.1:0-4892 GCA_031431255.1 Acidimicrobiia bacterium
ACGAGGATCCGCGCCGGGATCCTTGACGAACTGAACAGCGTCCCGTCGCTCGACCAGGACCGCATCGTCCGCGCCCTTCTCGGGCTCGTCGAAGCCACCGTCCGGACGAACTGGTACCAGCGAGACGACAACGGCGCACCCCGGCCGGCGCTCGGGATAAAGCTCCTCACCGAGAAGATCGCCGACGCGCCGCTCCCCCGACCGAAGTACGAGATCTTCGTCCACTCGCCGATCATGGAGGGCGTGCACCTGCGCATGGGCGCCGTCGCTCGCGGCGGGATCCGGTGGTCGGAACGCCCCGAGGATTTCCGCACCGAGGTGCTCGGTCTCATGAAGGCGCAGGCCGTCAAGAACGCCGTCATCGTTCCGGCAGGAGCCAAGGGTGGGTTCGTGGCGCGGCGAACCTTCGCGGACCGTCCATCGATTCAGGCGGAGGTGATCCGCTGCTACCGGTTGTTCATCAACACGCTGCTCGACCTGACGGACAACCTCGTCGACGGCGCCATCGTCGCCCCGGCGCGAACCGTGAGACTCGATCCCGACGACTCCTACCTCGTCGTCGCCGCCGACAAAGGAACCGCGACGTTCTCCGACACGGCGAATGGCATTGCTCTCGAACGGGGTTTCTGGCTCGGCGACGCGTTCGCGTCAGGCGGATCAGCCGGCTACGACCACAAGTTCATGGGAATCACCGCCCGCGGCGCCTGGGAGTCCGTCAAGCATCATCTCCGGAGGCTGGGGCGAGGTCCGAACGATCCGATCAGCGTCGTCGGCATCGGTGACATGTCCGGAGACGTGTTCGGCAACGGCATGTTGCTCTCGCCGAACATCCGACTCATCGCGGCCTTCGACCACCGCCACGTCCTCATCGACCCGGACCCCGACGCCGCGCGGACCTTCGCCGAACGACAGCGGCTGTTCACCTTGCCGGCGTCGTCGTGGAGCGATTTCGATCTGTCACTTATCTCGGCCGGCGGAGGGGTGTGGCCGCGATCTGCCAAGACGATCACCTTGACGGTCGAAGCGTGTCAGGCGCTGGGCATCACCGGTGACGGAACCGTCACGATGAACCCCACGGCGCTGATCAGCCACGTCCTGAAAGCACCGGTCGACCTGCTGTGGAACGGCGGCATCGGCACATATGTGAAGGCGAGCAGCGAAACCCACGCGGATGTCGGCGACCGGACGAACGACGCGCTGCGCGTTGACGCCGACGAGTTACGCGTCCGCATCATCGGCGAAGGAGGAAACCTCGGCCTCACCCAGCGAGCGCGCATCGAGTTCGCTCGCCACGGCGGACTGATCAACACCGACGCCATCGACAACTCTGCCGGCGTTGACACGAGCGACCACGAGGTGAACATCAAGATCCTCCTGGACCGTGCGCGCTCCACCGGCGATCTCACCGATCAAGATCGCAGCAGCATCCTGACCGACATGACCGACGATGTCGCCGCGCTGGTCCTCGCCGACAACATCGATCAAAACCAGGCGTTGGTCAACGCCGTGTCCCTGGCACCCGCCATGCTCGACACCCACGCCCGCTACCTGAGCCACCTTGAGCGGGTCGCCCGACTCGACCGCCACCTCGAAGCCTTACCCGACGCCGATGCCCTACTGGAACGCAAGGCCCAGGGTGCCGGGCTCACTGCACCGGAGCTGGCCGTCGTCATGGCCTATACCAAGCTGTCGCTCACCGAACAGTTCCTGGCCGAGGACATCCACGAGGCGTCAATGCGAGGGGTCCTCCACGGGTACTTCCCGCCCTTGCTCTCCGATCGGTTCACCGCGGCAATTGACGTGCACCCGCTTCGACGCGAAATCATCGCCACGAGCATCGTGAACCACGTGGTGAATCGCAACGGTGTCACGTTCGTGTTCCGCCTGCAGGAGGAGACCCACGCAACCGTCGGCGACGTCATCCGAGCGCACATCGCCGCCTCGACGCTGTTCGACGCCGACGCGCTCTGGAACACGATCCGGGCGCAGACGATGAATGCTCGAGAAGCCACGACCGTGGCCATGCTGCTCGAGATCGACCGCGTCGTGGAACGCGTGAGCCGGTGGATCCTGCGCCATCGCCGGCTCCCGCTCGACGTCGGCGAAGTCGTTTCGGCCTATCGTCCCGGAGTAACCCGCGTCGGTGAGCTCCTGCACGGGCTGTTCTCGCCGGCCGAACGGGTCGCGGTCGAGGAGCGAGCCGCGGCATGGATCGGTGACGGGGCACCACGAGAGCTGGCCGATCGCGTCGCCGCGCTCGACCTGTATCCCGCGGCACTCGACATCACCCGGCTCACGATCATCGGGCAAACCGATGCCACCGTCGACGCGACCACACGGGTGTACTTCACGCTCGACGAACGACTCGGCCTCGGTACCCTCCGCGACCGCATCGTCGCGCTGCCGCGGAACGACCGCTGGGATGCGCTCGCCCGTGCGGCCCTACGCGATGACCTCGCCGGGGAGCACAGCGCGCTTACGACTGCAGTGCTGTCCACCGCAACAACCAGCGAGCAGTACGACCAGTTCGAGGCCTGGTCCACGCTCCATGCCCTGGCCATCCGCCAACACCTCACCACCATGCGCGAGGTCGAGGAGGGCGGCCCGTCGACGATCGCCTCGCTCAGCGTGGTGCTGCGCGGGCTACGAAGCCTCGCCGGCGCGGTCTGACGCGTCTGTCACCGACGCGACAGGAATCGGCTGCAAACGGACGTCAAGCAGACGCCGGTCATCGAAGACGAAGCAGTCGCCCGACCAGTCCTGCTCGGCAGCTGCTGCCTCCGCCAGGTAGGTGACGATGCCGCCACGGAGTTGACGGACAGTGAGACCGAGGTCCTGCATCCACGGACTCGACTTCTCGCATCGGATGCCACCGGTGCAGTACATGGCAATGGTCTTGCCCGTCGCCCGCCACTCCTCGGCGTTAGCCCGGACGTAGGCCGCGAAATCGCGGAAGTCGGTCGTGCCCGGATCTGTCGCACCGACGAAGTGGCCGTGGGTGAACTCGAAGCTGTTCCGGTTGTCAATCACCACGACGTCCTTGCGTCGCAGCAGAGCACGCCACTCCACCCCGTCGACATCGGATGCCTCGATCTCGGCGCGGCGCCTGGGCACGTCGATCCCGTCGACGTCGAGCGGAACCAGTTCGGGCTTCACTTTGATCTTGCGCCGGCGAAAGGGCGCGACGTCGCATACCGTCCGCTTGATCGCCATGCCAGCGAAGGCGCCGCCGAGCAGTTCCGGCGACTGCACTGCCGCTTCGAAGGCGTCGAGTTCATCTGCTCGGCCGGCCAGCATCCCGTTGACGCCCTCGTGGGCGACCAGGATCGTGCCCAGCAGTGCGTCGGTGAGCACCAGCAGTTGCTCGCGCAACGCAGCTGGGTCGGGCACATCGACGAACCGGTAGAACGAGATGTGGAACACCGGGGTCGAGTGTACGGAAGAGCTTGGGCTTTGCCCGGCCGGGCCTGGCAGTCCTCGTGGAGCTCGGCTTCGCCGTTGCTTGGCCTGGCCTGCAGAGCTCGGCTTCGCCGTCGCTTTACCCTGCCCTGGCAGAGCTCGGCTTCGCCATCGCTTTGGCGGAGAGGGCGGCTACTCGCCCGGGCGGAGCCGACCTCCATCAACGAGGTGACGCCGACGGCTCACGCTCGTCGACGACACCCATGATCCTGTCGGTTGGCCGACGGCGTCACCTCGTCGACTCCGGTCGGTCGGCCCTCCCGGGATTCCGGTCGGTCGGCCCTGTCCACTCCTCGTCTGGTGACTTCGGGAGCGGGTGGGCTGCATTCGGCCGGGCCGGGCTGGGGCCTTCAGGCGCGCGTGGGCAGCGGAGTCGGCTGGTGCTCTGTCTGCCTCAGCTGGGGCGGACCCAGGGGCCGATGGTGACTTCCGGCGTGACGCCAACCATGCGCTGCTCCTTGGCGGCGAGCTCCGCACGCCCCACGACCATGTGGTGCACTTCGTCGGGACCGTCGGCGAAGCGGAGGGTACGCATGCTGGCGTACATCCGGGCCAAGGGCGTCCAGTGCGACACGCCGATGCCACCGTGCATCTGCATGGCCGCGTCGATGATCTGGCAGACCTTCTCGGGCACGAGTGCCTTCACCGCGCTCACCCACACGCGGGCTTCGGCGTTGCCGAGCTCGTCCATGGCCTTCGCCGCCTGGAGCACCATGAGGCGCATCGACTCGATGTCGATGCGGGCCCGCGAGATCACCTCGGGGTTCTTGCCGAGGCGGGCGAGCGGGCGTCCGAATGCCTCGCGGGAGAGGCCACGGCCGACGAGGAGATCGAGGGCTCGCTCGGCCGATCCGATGGCGCGCATGCAGTGGTGGATCCGGCCCGGGCCGAGACGCACTTGGGAGATCTCGAAGCCGCGGCCTTCGCCGAGGAGAATGTTCTCCTTCGGAACGCGGACATTGTTGAAGCGGATGTGGAGATGACCGTGCGGCGCATCGTCCTCACCGAAGACGGTCATGGCACCGAGCTTCTCGACGCCCGGCGTGTCGGTCGGGACGAGAATCTGCGACTGGCGTTTGTGGGGCGGACCGTCGGGGTTGGTCACGACCATCACGATCATGACCTTGCAGCGGGGGTCGCCGGCACCTGAGGTCCAGTACTTCTCGCCGTTGATGAGCCACTCCTCGCCATCGAGGACGGCGAGCGTCGAGATGTTCTTCGCGTCGGACGACGCCACGCTCGGCTCGGTCATGGCGTAGGCCGAACGGATCTCTCCGGCGAGCAGCGGCTTCAGCCACCGCTCCTTCTGCTCGGGTGTTCCGACCCGCTCCAGCACCTCCATGTTGCCGGTGTCGGGCGCGGAGCAGTTCAGGCACTCCGACGCGAGCGGGTTCTTGCCGAGCTCGACGGCGATGTAGGCGTAGTCGAGGTTC
>JANPDB010000768.1:0-1676 GCA_031431255.1 Acidimicrobiia bacterium
TTCTTCAGCGGCGAGCATTGACACGACCGATACGGTCGAGTTCCAGGATCGCTTGGCGGATGTTGTAGTACTGCTCGTAGAAAGCGGCGAAGCGGGGATCGGTCGGCGGCAGCGTGTTCACCCACTGCAGGAACGCCCGGACGTCGACCTGGTTCGCCGTGGTGAACCTCTCACGAATCTCGGGTCGCTCTCGCCAGATTTCGGCCATTTGCGTGATCACTCCGCCGAGGTCGGAAGCCTGCCTCTTCCGATTCTCCAGTGTCCAGTAAAGCACCGGAAGGATCTGCTGTTCCTTGCCGAGAATGCCAAGACGGGAGCGAAGTTCAATGATGGCGCCAAGGTGGCTGACGATGGCCGAGGAGAACGAATCCGGGAGCGGTTCCGCCCAGTCCAGGAGCCGAGGAATGTCCGGCAGACCCCGAGCGTCGGAAAAGAGCCGCTGCAACTCCGGCCGCTGTTCCCATGCCGTGAGCAGGGGACCGAGCAACTCGTGAACGGCCGGACTCACTCGGACACCCTGCTCCCGGAGTTCTCGCTCGACCGTGCTGCGGATCTTCGGCGAAAACGTCCTCTCGGCTGGGGGGGCGTCGGGGCGCCACCACGCTCGTGCCGTGTCCCACACTGAACCGAACAACAGCGCAACCACGGCGAGGAGGACGGCACCACGCGCCGCCAGACCAAATCGGTCGGCGACCGACCTCCCGATCGGATCTGAGGTCCGAACGGCGATCCGCTCCATGTCCTCAGCGTAGTGAAGGACTCCGAAGTCTCTGTGATCGTCCTGCGTCGAGCCAGCAGGGGCGTTCTTGTAGCCTGCTGCGGTGACATTTTCCCTTGACGTCGTCGTTGTCGGCGGTTGCGGTCATGTTGGGCTCCCGCTCGGGATCGGCTTCGCCGACCGGGGATTGAAGACGGCGGTCTACGACATCAACTCGGCGTCTGTTGCCATGGTCAACCGGGCTGAGCTGCCCTTCGACGAGCCGGGAGCGGCGCCGGTCATCGAGCGGGTCATCGCGTCGGGGATGCTGCGAGCGTCGGACGATCCGGCCGTGATCAGCGAAGCCGAGCACGTGATCGTGGTCATCGGCACACCGGTCGACGAGCATCTGAACCCCGACGCCCGAGCCGTACCCGATGCTGTTCTGGCGATTGCCGACCGGCTCCGTCCCGGGCAGCTGATGGTGCTCCGTTCCACCGTGTTCCCCGGAGTCACGTCCCTCGTCGAATCGGAGCTCGAGCGGGTCGGCGTTCACGTCGACGTGTCGTTCTGCCCGGAGCGCATCGCCGAGGGCAAAGCGATGACCGAGCTGTTCTCGCTTCCCCAGATCATCAGTGGACGTACCGATGCCGTGTTGGCCCGGGCCGACAAGCTGTTTGCGAACCTCACCGGGGTGACCGTCCGCCTGAACCCGGAGGAGGCGGAGCTCGCCAAGCTCTTCACCAACGTGTGGCGCTACATCAAGTTCGCCGCGTCGAACCAGCTGTTCATGATGGCGAACGACTTCGGGCTCGACTACGAGCGCATCCGCAGCGCTCTGGCCTTCGAATACCCCCGGGCGAACGACATTCCCCGGGCCGGGTTCGCCGCGGGACCATGCCTGTTCAAGGACACGATGCAGCTCGCGGCATTCACCGACAACAAGTTCGTGCTCGGCCACTCGGCCATGCTCGTCAAC
>JANPDB010000769.1:0-1874 GCA_031431255.1 Acidimicrobiia bacterium
CCGACGCGCGGAGTCGCTGTCCACGCCATCGTCCCGTTGATCGGTGTGCGGAGGAGCCTGACCGGCGCGCCGCCGCTCAGCAGGTCGACATCGTTGTGCCGACGATCGATGCCGAGAGCGGCCGTGAGCTTGCCCGGCCCGTTCGTCAGCGATGCGCGCGAGGTCGCCTTCGGACGACGCTCACGCATGAGCGGCTCACCACGGGTCGCCACTCCCCCACGCAACAAGACGGCCTCACCGTCACCGACGCGACCCGTCACGACATTCATGCACCAGTGCATTCCGTAGCTCAGGTACACGTACGAGCGACCGGGTGGCCCGAACATCACGGCGTTGCGCGGAGTGCGACCCCGGAATGTATGTGATGCGGGATCGGTCTGGACATAGGCCTCGACCTCGGTGATCACGACCGAGCACGGGCCCGCCCGGAGTTCCGCGCCGAGAAGGTCCGGCGCCACCTCGACAGCCGATCGACCGAAGAAGGACCGGGTCAGCCGCGTCGTCGCCATCGGTTCCGCGTCTGTGTGTCGGCGGCGGAGCCAGCTCCTCAGCCGGCCACGAGCAGCAGCCGGACGTGGCCGAGCGCGTCGTCGAACCGCTTGATCTGCTCGGCGACGGGGCCGGGACCGCCGCCCCCCGGGCTCGACCGACGAAGCACCGACACACCCGGTTCGAGGAGAGCGACCGCCTTCGGGCCGAGCGCAGGGTGGTTCTCGACGAGTTCGCCGAAGTCGACATGGCGGTCGACGGCGTTGCGAACGAGCGAGCCGACGACGGCGTGGGCTTCGCGAAACGGCATGCCGTTCTCTACGAGGTGCTCGGCAAGATCGGTTGCGGCGACGAACGGCGTGTCGGCGGCGGCCTGCATGACCGAGATGTTGAACGTGAGTGAGCGGATCAGGCCGGTCATCGCCCCGCACGCCAACTTGATGCGATCGAGCGCGTCGAACAGCGGCTCCTTGTCACCCTGAAGATCACGGTTGTAGGCCAGGGGGAGGCCCTTCAGGGTCGCCAACACCCCGGTGAGGTTGCCGATGAGGCGGCCCGCGGTGCCGCGCGCGAGCTCGGCGATGTCGGGGTTCTTCTTCTGCGGCATCATCGAGGAACCGGTCGAGTAGGCGTCGGAAAGCTTGGCGAAGCCGAACTCCTCCGCCGTCCACAGCACGATCTCCTCACCGAGACGGGACAGGTGGATTCCGAGCAGGGAGATGCCAAAGAGGATCTCGGCGACGAAGTCACGGTCGCCGACGGCGTCGAGGGAGTTCTCGAAACGCCCGGCGAAACCGAGTTCGGCGGCGGTCCAGTCGGGGTCGAGCGGCAACGACGAGCCGGCGAGCGCCCCGGCGCCGAGCGGCGATACGTCGAGCCGATCGCGGGCGTCGAAGAGTCGGTCGACGTCGCGGCTCAGTGCCCAGCCATGGGCGAGCAGATGATGGGCGAGCAGCACCGGCTGTGCTCGCTGCAAGTGGGTGTAGCCGGGAAGGTAGGCGTCGCCGGATTCCACCGCTCGCGCAAGCAACGTCTCCTGGAGGACGATGACCCGGGAGATCAGGTCGAGCACCTCACGTTTCGCGAACAACCGCAGGTCCGTGGCGACCTGATCGTTGCGGCTCCGGCCGGTATGGAGCTTTCCGCCGACGGGGCCGATGATCTCGGTGAGCCGGCGTTCGACAGCGGTATGAACGTCTTCGTCGCTCTCGACGAAGACGAAGCGGCCCTCGGCCAGTTCGACCCCGACCGCGTCGAGTCCTTCGACGATGGCCTCAACCTCTTCGGGGGCAAGGATCCCGACATGGCCGAGCATCTTCACGTGGGCACGCGAGCCGACGAGATCGTCGGGCCACATGCGTTGATCGAACGACAGGCTCTCCGTG
>JANPDB010000770.1:0-6397 GCA_031431255.1 Acidimicrobiia bacterium
ACGTGGCAACGCAACGCAGGCGGAGGCGAACTAGCCCTGCTCGGCGAATGCCTGCTTGCGGCGATGGACGCAGCCGATGGGGTCACCGACGGACCACGTCGAGTCGCGGCCATCCTGGGTCAAGCTCGCAGTCGATCTGATAGGCCCGTCGAGGTATTCGCTCTCGACGCCGCCGCCCGCATCGCCGCTTCCAAGGGCGATGCCGACACCGCACGCGCACTGCTTGCAGAAGCGGACGACCACATGGCACACGCCGATCACTTCATCTCCGAAGCCGACCGCGTCGATGCCCGGTCCGCCCGAGCCGAGAGCTCGAGGTCAGAAGACACCTAGGACGTTGCAGAGCAGTTGGCGCCATCACCGCCGACCGTGAGGCATCTCGCAACGATGCGTCCACCTCAGCGGTCACGTTGCGGCCGCCTTCTTGAGGCGTTGGCGGGCGCCGACGGCTTCGGCAACGGGGACAAGTTCGCTGGCCTTGCCGAGCCCGCGGGCTGGCACGTTCGTGTAGATCGCCTCGTATTCGCCACCGCGAACCAGGTATGTCTCGTGCCAGATACCCGAGCGGGCGCCCTTGCCGACCCGCTTCACGTAATTGCGCCACACGTCCATGTGCGGGTCGGGGTCCTTGGCGAAGGCTTCGAGGTGTTCGAACGAGCGCCAGTACTGGATGGAGGTGAAGCCGGCCTGTTCGTGTCCGAGCAGGCCCTTCTCGGGGTGAGCCGAAAGGTACTTGAGCATATGGTTCAAGCTCCGCCGTCCGCCGAGATCGGCGAGCGATCGGAACAGCTGCCACTTGGAGTTCACCCGCGCTCCGATGATGAAGACCACGAAGTCTCCCTCGATCTGAGCCGTCCACCGCCCGCTCTTCACACTTGCCATCGGTCGCACCCTTCTCGTTTGTCTTGACTCATCATTTCCTCCTTCAGGAGTGTGGTGGGCGGAATCGACCACCGCCTAGAGGATCCACGACGGCCCTGACACGACGATGACGGCGACGCCGACGGCCGGACGAACGCGTGTCAGCAAGGTGTCAGCGAGGCAGGCCATGGTTCACCCATGAATGAAGAATATCGGCCCACTTGCGTGCGCCTTGAAGGCACTCCCGGTAACGGCCCCAGTGCGTGCGCCCTTCGAACACTGCCGTGAGGCCGGGTATGCAGCGCGTGATGGCACGGCCAGCTACGAAGTGGTGCGTGTTTCGGGCGTGATCGAGCGAACTTGTACGTGTGAACACGTCTCGCGCTCGGCGGTCTAGCTGCCAGAGCTCGACTTTCCGAGTCCAGCGTCGCGTGCGCGGATGATGACGTCGGTGCGGTCGGCTGCGTGGAGCTTGATGAAGATCGATGAAACGTAGTTGCGGACGGTCTTCGTGGAGATGCCAAGTCGGGTGGCGATGGCAGCGTTCGAACGCCCGGCGGCGAGTTCTTCGAGGGTTTCACGCTCGCGTTCGGTGAGTTCGGGAAACGGCGTGGGTCGCGTCACTGGCAGCGCGGCGGGGATTGAGAGCGTCAGTTTGCTGAGGCGTAGCCCGGCCGCAAACGGAACCGATTCTCTTCGACGGTTCCCGGAAACACCTTCACAAGCACGAAGCCCCGATCACCAAGCTCGACGACCTCGCCGACACCGGGCTCCGCGTCCTCGTTGCCCACAACGATCACGTCGCCGACCGTGACGGTTAGTCCGGCCCGAAGGTTGCGAGTGTTCGCGCGGGTAAGGCCTTCGTCGTCCCCACTCTGGAAGTCAATCCACAGATCCCATGCCATGTGCGACATTCTACGACCTCTCCCTGGATCCTGGTCGAGGAATCGCCAGGTCGAACGCCAACTCCAGCCTGTCGAGGGTCGCGTCCTCCAGGTCTGGCAGCACCACGTCGTAGTGCGGACGATCCAACGTCGGAAGCAACGCGAAGCCGAGTTCGCGAAGACGGCCCACTGTCGACAGCCGAACCTTCCCGTACCGCGCGATGCGACGATCCGACGCACAAAGTTGCTCAACCGGAAGGTCGAGCGACAACGCAACCGAAACCACGAACACACCGACGTCGAAGAAGGCGTCCCGGGCACTGGATCGAACGTACTCAGACTTCATTTCACCGCCTCGAACTACGACCACCGTGTTATCCGGAGGAAGCTCGTCGCGAAGCACAAGCGGTCTCATTCGTCACCCTCCAACAGCGCGCCAACCGAATCGGCGACGGCACGATCGGACTTGGCCAACGCATGGGCGTAGACCCGCAGCGTCATCGCCGCATTCGCATGCCCCAACCGGTCCGCAACGGTCTTCACGTCGTGACCCGCTGCGATCGCGACTGACGCCGACCAGTGGCGCAAGTCGTGCAGGCGCCACTTCGCGTCGAGGCCGGCCTTGTCACGCGCGATCCGCCACCAGTACCCGATTCGATCGGGGTTCGGCGGATCGTCACCGACGCCGAACATCCACGGCCCGAACTCCTCCTGTTCTGCACGCTCACGCTCCACCACACCAAGCGTGGCAGCGTCGAGCGTGAGCCGCCGCTGATTTGCGGTCTTCGTCGGCGCATCGGCCAGCACCGTCGAGCCAGAACGACGATCGGTCTCGATCGCCGAATCGATCGTCACGACACCATCGGCGACATCCTCCCAACGCAACGCTGCCAACTCCGCACGACGCGCACCGGTCACAGCGGCGAGCCGCAGCATCAGACCGACCTCGGAACCGATCGCATCGCCAGCAAGCACAACGGCGCGAACGTCGGCCGCCGACATGACGCCTCGCTGCTGAACCTTCCGCGACCGAAGCTCCGCCAATGAAGCCGGGTTGCGCGAGATCCAACCCCATCGGACAGCCTGGGTCAGCGCAGCACGCAACACACCGTGAAGGTTTCGGATGGACACGTCGGACAGATCATCTGCGCGCAGACGACCGTGCCACTTCTCCACATCGGCCACACCCAAACGAGCGAGTGGCACCCGAGCGATGCGATCTTCCTTGATTCGCGCGACCCGAGAGGTTTGATCACGATGCGATGCCGGCGCCCACGTCGGCGAACTCCGAGCCACCCACGCATCGAGCACGTCGGCGACAACCCGACCCGACGCACGACCGACCGGCGCAACCGTCAACTCGGCCGAAGCACGCAGCGCGTCCTTCTTCGTGCCGTGCACCGTGCGCGACACCTGCGTCGGTTTGCCGTTCGCGTCACGTCCCGAGAAGGCGCGGACCTCCCACACACCAGGCTTGCGTTCGCGAATCGTCGCCACGCACCCAAGCGTACCGACGATCTACGACAGTAGGGATTCGAGTAGGGATGACTTTACAGACACCCCCAACACCGGACGGACGAAAACTACTCAATCCTCAAGCCAGATATGGCTCGTGCGATGACCAGCTGCTGAATCTCCGACGTACCCTCAAAGATCGTGTGGATCTTTGCATCGCGGTGCCAGCGCTCTACGGGGTACTCGCGGGTGTAGCCGTAGCCGCCGAGGATCTGGATGGCGTCCTCGGTCACGCGCACCGCAGTCTCCGAGGCCTTCCACTTGCTCATCGAGCCTTCGCCGTTCTTAAAGCCGCCGTTGCGCGACAGCCACGCGGCGCGCCAGATGAGCAAGCGGGACGCATCGATCTCGGTGATCATGTTGGCGAGCTTGAATGCAATCGCCTGGTTCATGATGATCGGGCGTCCGAACGCTTTGCGTTCCTTCGCATAGTCGAGGGAGTACTCGTACGCCGCTCGCGCGATGCCGAGCGCCTGCGCTCCGACCGTCGGACGGGTTGCCTCGAAGGTGGCCATAGCAGGCTGTTTCCCCGAGGATGCGTGCGCTCCCGGCTTCGCAGCTTCGCGGGCCCGGGCCAACTTCTCTTCGAGTTTTTGGGTTCCGCCAAGGAGGAACTCGGCCGGAATCCGAACATCGTCGAGCACGACTTCAGCGGTGTGCGACGCACGGATGCCGTGCTTCTTGTACTTCTGTCCCATCGACAGGCCCTTGGCCTCCTTGGGAATCACGAACGACGCCTGGCCGCGACCCTTGAGTTCGGGATCGACAGCTGCGACGACGACGTGGATGTTGGCGATGCCACCGTTGGTAATCCACGCCTTGGTTCCGTTGAGCACCCACTCCTTTTTCTTTTCGTCATAGACAGCGCGCGTACGAAGTGACGACACGTCGGACCCGGCGTCGGGCTCCGACACACAGAACGCGCCGAGCTTCACGTCGTCGGCGGTGCCGTAGCACTGGGGAACCCATTCCATGACCTGCTCGGGCGTTCCGTTGCCGGCGATGCCGGCCGCGGCGAGACCGGAACCCATGATGGCCATGCCGATGCCGGCGTCGCCCCAGAACATCTCCTCGACGGCAACCGGCATCGTGAGCCCGGTCGGGTCGCCGAGCATGGCCTGGGCGATGAAGTCCATCCCGTAGAGCCCGATTTTGGCGGCTTCTTGCACGATCGGCCAGGGGAACTCTTCCCGCTCGTCCCACTCGTGGGCGGCGGGCCGCATTACATCGACGGCGAATTGGTGGATCCAGTCGCGCAACACAATCTGGTCATCGTTGAGCGATAAAGAGAACTCGGCCATGACAGGCACCTCCCGGGAAGGGATTCGAACGCTCTCGCGGTATCGGCGCGAGCAATGTGCTAACTGTAGCAAGCAAGCCGTCGAACCTGAGCAATCACTCAACTTTCCTCTTCGTTTCGCCGCAGTTCCGCTGCGGCAGATGGACACCCCCGCTACGCACATCGCGCTTCTGACGCCGCACATCGCCCCGAAATCGGCGCGAAACCGCGGATTTGCCCCGATGTGCGGCAGATAGGAGGCGATGTGCGGCAGAACGAAGCCGATGTGCGGCGATCTGCGGCGGCAGTGTGCCCGACGGGAGGTCAGTGGGCCGAGGCGGGAGTACCACGGCCGGTGTGGGGAAGCACCGCGGTGGTCCTCGACCGGGCTCGCACGACGAGCACCGCGGCGACGGCATACAACGCGCCGCCGACCACGAACGGCGCGGCGATGTCGACGTGGTCGTAGAGCAGTCCGCCCCCGAGAGGACCGAGCACCCGGGCCAGCGAGCCGAACGATTGCTGCGTGCCCATCAGCTCGCCCCGGACCGCCGGATCGATGCGCGCCGAGATCGTGGCCGAGAGCGACGGCGACGCAAAGCCCTGCCCCGCAGCCGTGAGCAGCACCTGTGGGATGAGCATCCACCACGAATGGGTGACCGCCAGCACGAAGAACCCGGCGGTCACCGACAGCAGGCCGAACGTCAGCACCGACAGCTCGCCGAAGCGGGCGACCGCCTTGCCGACCAGGAGTCCCTGGACGATCATCAGCACCAGCCCGACAAAGGTAAACATGATGCCGGCGCCGCGCTGTCCGAACGACAGTCGATCGTCTGCGAACACAGTCACGAGCTGCTCGAACGCAGAAAAGGCGAAGAACGTCAAGAACACGATCACCAGCAACTCGCGGAGCCCGTTCTCGTTCCACTTCCGGGCCAGACCCTGCGTGGACCCAGACGGGCCAGCTGCGGCGGCCTCGGCGAGTGCCAAACCCTTCGTCTCGGGCACCCGGATCCACGTGGCCACTGCGTTCACGAGGGCGACTGCGGCGGCCCCGAAGAACGGTGCGCGCCGACCACCTGCCCAGGAGAGCAGGGCACCGATCGCCGGCCCTACGGTGAAGCCGATCCCGAATGCCGCGCCCATCATCCCCATCAACGCGGCCCGTCGCCGAGGTGGTGCCATGTCGGCAACCGACGCCTGGGCAACGCCGATCGTGGCGCCTGAGGCGCCGTCGAGTGCCCGGGCGAACAACAGTAGCCACAGCACATTGGCCAGGCCCGTGAGGAGCGATGCGAAGGCGGTGCCGAGCATCGACGCCACCAGCACCGGCTTGCGGCCGATGCGGTCCGACAGCTTCCCGAGGGGCCGAGCCACGATGAACTGCATTACCGAGAAGGCCGAACCGATGGCTCCGATGAAGAGTCCGTTGGCCCCCAACGACTTCGCGTACGGACCGAGGACAGGTACAGCGATGCCGAAGCCGATCATGTCGATCACCACGGCACTCCAGAGGACCCAGAAGCCCGGCGGCATCGGTTCTTTGGGCGGTTTGGTCGACGAGGATGTGGCGACCGTGGCGGACATGCGGACGTTCACGGTAGTCGGCCCCCTCCGCCCCGTTTCGCGGGAGGTGAGCGGTTGCCCACCCCCGAACGCAAAACGAGCCAGCCCGAAGGCTGGCTCGTTTCAGAAGATGTGCGTCGGACCGGGGCCAAACCCCAATCGACGCGGCGATTTCGTTAGAGGCCGAACGCCCTCCGGATCAGCCCGGACGAACGTTGGAAGCTTGCAGACCCTTCGGGCCCTGCTGCACCTCGAACTCCACTTTCTCGCCTTCGGCAAGGGAGCGATACCC
>JANPDB010000771.1:0-2789 GCA_031431255.1 Acidimicrobiia bacterium
ACGGCAGGGGAGGGTGGCGACGCCGACATGGTCCGGGTGCGCGTGGTGTTGGGTGTCCGCGGCGGACGAGTCGGGGGCGGTGAGCAACAGCTTGGCATGGGCCCGGAATCGGGGCTCGATGGACGCTCAACAGTGATTGACGGCTGGGTCCGAACGCGAGGGGTCGAATGGGTCGGGTCACCGGGGCCGTGAAACCTCGTCCGGGATACGGTGGCTGGTGACCGGAGGCGACGAAACCGACGCCGCGTTGATCGCCGCGTCGGTGCGCGGTGACACCGAAGCGTTCGGGCGCCTGGTGAGTCGCTATCAACAACCGACGCGCCGCCTTGCCATCGCGTTAGTCGGTGCCGCCGACGGCGACGACGTCGCCCAAGACTCGTTCGTTCGTGCGTACCGGTCTCTCGGCTCGTTCCGTCATGGCGCCGCGTTCGAACCGTGGTTGCGGCGCATTGTCGTCAACCAAGCACGTAACCATCACCGCGGGTCATTTCGAAGAACACGCCGAGAACATCACGATGCGATTGCCGCCCGAACACCGGAGTCAACCGACTCCCCGCAGGTCGTACTCGCCCGACACGAGCAACGAAACGAGATCGAACGTGCCCTTGCGTCAATGACGGAACGCGACCGCCTCGTCATCGTGTTGCGCTTCCTTCTCGACTACTCCGAACAGGAAACGGCCGAGATGCTCGGCTGGCCGAAAGGAACCGTGAAATCACGAACGTCACGGGCCCTTGACCGTCTCCGTGCCCGGCTGGAAAGGACCGACGTCGATGAGTGAGCGCGACGCCGAGTTGATTGTCTCGCTGCGTGAGATCGGGACGCAGGCAGGTGGGTCGCCGGGCGCAATGGACGCTTCATTCGTCGATGCTGTCATCCGACGTGTCCGTCCGCTGCCGTCACCGCGTCTACGCCGGCGACGCCGTGTTCTACGACGGAGCCTTGCTGCGCTCACGGCGATGTTCTTGGTTGTGGTGCCCGGGCCACGCCAAGCGTTCGCTCGTTGGCTCGGCATCGGGTCGGTCCGGATCATCAACGGTCCGGTCCCGACCGGCCTTCCGCCCGCCATACGCGAACTCAACCTTGGGGAACCAGCCACGCCGAAGGCCGCCACTGCGATCATGAAACATCCGATCTGGAAACCCCCACGGGGCGTGCCCCTCGGGATCTGGATCGAACCGAACCGACCAATGGTGAACTCGGTCTACCGTGTCGACGGACACGATGTCCTCATCAGCGAGCTTCCCGGGCCGGGTGATGTGTACGTCGTCAAGAAGACCGCTGCCCAAGGCAGCCCTGTCGAGTTCCTCCAGGTTCGAGGTGAAACTGCGGCGTGGATCTCCGGCCACCCCCACGAGGTCGCGATGCGCGGACCATCGGGCTTCGAGATCGTGGCTGTGCGGCTCGCCGGCAACGTTCTCCTCTGGGCCGACCAGACCCGAACGATCCGCATCGAAGGACTCGAAAACCGCGATGACGCCACAGCACTCCTCGACTCACTCGGCCCCTGAAAAGCCGCACGGCCGAGAAGACACTCGGCTTCGTGCGACTACGTCGACGGGGCCCCACACTTCGCTCAGCGACGCGTTCTTAACTACCCGCCTATACCCGGCGTTATACGGGTGATCTCGGGCCGAATCGCGCTCCGAGCGTTCGATCGTGGGAGAGGTGCGAGGTGTGCGACTGGTCGGGACTGCGTACTTTGCTGACCATCTCAGACGTTCGTTGCCTTCTACGCCAAAGCGCTGTGCAGCGCCGGCGTTGATCTGCGCGCGTTGCCTTCCAATCCGGGGCGTTTCGCCCGCAGACTGACAACTGGATTGGACTGTCATCGAGGTCTCGTGCGGGGACACGACTCTGCGCTGGCGGCCGAACGTTCGGTGGGACTTGAGCGTCTGTCGGGCCGCAGGAGTTGGTATCCGACTGAGCAGGGCCAAGGATGCGGAACCCTGTCAAGGGCGATGTCGACAGGCCGCCCGAATCAACCGTCCGTGTCTGGTCGCGGCCCTTGGACTCCGTTCATAAGGGCACGATAAGGGCACGACCGGCGGTTTTCGGCGACTCTGCTCGGACCCGGAAACAAGAAAACCCCTGCCTGAGCAGGGGTTTCGTGTGGAGCGGGTGACCGGGATCGAACCGGCATGGCCTGCTTGGAAGGCAGGAACTCTACCATTGAGCTACACCCGCAGACCGGGGCCGAAGCCCCAGAAGCGAACCACCACACTAGTGGTGCGGCGTCGGGGTGACTGGACTCGAACCAGCGGCCTCCTGCTCCCAAAGCAGGTGCGCTACCAACTGCGCTACACCCCGTTGCTGCCTGCGGAACGTCACGTAGCGCCCGATTCGAGCACTGCGCTACACCCCGATGCACTCCGTCGTTGTCACTCACGGCCCGGATCGGGCACGGCGAGACACCTTCGGTCGTGCGCCATCCAGGCTAGGCGCTGGGCGCTCCGGCGGGTGCGCTTCGTGTCGCCGGCAAATCCCAGATGACGGTGAATCGGATCCCAGACCGGCGAAAACTGGGCCGAGATTGCCGGTTTCCGGCGGGACTGGGATGCCGAGGGCCCGGGTCTGCGATGTCGGGATCGGCGCAGTCGGCCGCAACGCCCGCATCCCCGCCGACAACGGCCGGAGAAACCCGGCCGGAAACGGTCAGCGAAGAAGCGCCCGGCCGGTAGGATCTCCGGCCCGTATGAAGACCAGCGTCGAACCCCAAGAAGGCAACCACGTCAAGCTCTCGGTGGAAATCGAGGAAGCTGAGTTCGAGAAGTCGATCGACGCTGCGT
>JANPDB010000772.1:0-3711 GCA_031431255.1 Acidimicrobiia bacterium
CACCGGCGAGTTCACCCCACCGACGAGCACCTCCGATGCCCGGGCGTAGGCCGAGGCATTGGTGGTGTGACACGCACTCCCGTCGGCGGTGGCGCACCCTGAGGATCCGTCGAACGGGCAGTCACTACGTGTACATATCATCAGGCACCAGGTGTTGGATCAGCGGAGAACGGTCGACGCAAGGTCGCGGGCGAAATACGTGAGGATCATGTCGGCCCCGGCCCGCTTGACGGCGGTGAGCTGCTCCAAGGCGACCGCCGGGCCGTCGATCCAGCCGCGCTCGGCCGCCGCGTGGATCATGGCGTACTCCCCGCTTACGTGATAGGCCGCAACGGGGACGTTTGTCAGTGCGCGTACTTTCGCGATCACGTCGAGATACGTCACGGCTGGCTTCACCATCACCATGTCGGCGCCTTCGTCGAGATCGAGAGCGACCTCATCCAATGCCTCGCGTTGATTCCGGTAGTCCTGCTGGTAGCCCTTGCGGTCTCCCCCACCGATGATCCGCACATCGACCGCATCACGGAACGGACCGTAGAGTCCGCTCGCATACTTGGCGGCATAGGCCAGGATCGGAACGTTCGGGTGACCTGAGCTGTCGAGGCCTTGGCGAATCGCGGCGACCTGGCCGTCCATCATTCCGCTCGGCGCGATGACGTGAGCTCCGGCGTCAGCTTGGGCGCTGGCGATGCGTGCGTAGATCGCGAGAGTGAGGTCGTTGTCGACGTTGCCGGCGACATCCAGCACTCCGCAGTGACCGTGGCTGGTGTACTCGTCGACGCAGAGATCGGCCATGATCACCACGGCGTCGCCGAGGTCGGCGCGCAACTGGCGGAGTGCCACCTGCACGATCCCGTCCTCGGCCCACGCCTGTGAACCCTCCGCATCCTTCGACACCGGCACACCGAAGAGGATCACCCCCGGGATACCGAGTTCGGCGAGCGCGTGCACCTCCTTGCGCAGCGAGTCGACCGTGTGCTGGGACACGCCGGGCAGCGAAGCAATCGGGTTCGGCTCCGTGATCCCCTCCCGAACGAACAAGGGGGCCACGAGGTCGTCGACGCGCAGCGACGTCTGGGCGACGAGACGGCGCATCGCCGGCGTCTGACGCAGGCGACGCATCCGCCGCCCGGGAATCGGAACATTCACGCCACCGATCCTACGGGTGCCCCCAACCGACCGTTGGTCGATCAGCGGAGGCCGATGGTCACGCCTTGGCGACGCCGATCGGACAGCTCACACCCGTTCCGCCGAGGCCGCAGTAGCCCATCGGGTTCTTCGAGAGGTACTGCTGGTGGTAATCCTCGGCGTAGTAAAAGTGCTCAAGGTCGACGATCTCCGTGGTGATCGGGCCATACCCGGCGCTGGTGAGCTTCTCCTGGAACATCGCCTTCGACGCTTCCGCCATGGCCTTCTGTGCCGCCGAGGTGACGTAGATGCCACTGCGGTACTGCGTGCCCACGTCATTGCCCTGCCGCATCCCCTCGGTCGGATCGTGGTTCTCCCAGAACACACGGCAAACCGCCTCGAACTCGATCTGGGTCGGGTCGAAGACGACGAGCACGACCTCGTTGTGGCCCGTCCGTCCGGAACAGGTCTCCTCGTAGGTCGGGTTGGGCGTGATCCCGCCGGCGTAGCCGACTGCGGTCACCCACACACCGGGGGCCTGCCAGAACTTGCGCTCTGCACCCCAGAAGCAACCGAGGCCGAAGACCGCGGTCTCCATCCCATCGGGGAAGGGTGGCAGGAACGACCGACCAGAAACGTGGTGCGCGGTGCGGATCGGCATCGCCTCGGCGCGGCCGGGGAGGGCGGTGTCGGCGGTGGGCATCTCGATGGACTTGCGGAACCAGGACATGCATCCACGGTACGCGCAGTGCCGTTGCTGTGCGTGGCCGGTTCTTCGGCAGGTCTCAGCAAACGGAAACGACGAACGCTCGGTCCCCGGGTCAGTTCTTGTGCAGCGCGGCGTTCAGTCCTTCCCACGTCACGCCATTGGGCCGTACTTCGAGGGCTCCGGTCTGGCTGTGCCGGCGGAAGAGCAGATTCGACTCGCCACTGAGCTCGCGTGCTTTAACGACCCCCCCGTCGGGGAGCGCGACAAGCGAACCAGCAGTGATGTAGCACCCGGCCTCCACGATGCAGTTGTCACCAAGGGAGATTCCGAGCCCGGCATTCGCCCCGAGCAGACACCTCTCGCCGATACGAACGACTTGCTTTCCGCCGCCCGACAGCGTCCCCTGGATCGACGCGCCGCCGCCGATGTCACTCCCGTTCCCCACGACGACGCCCTGGCTGATGCGGCCCTCGACCATCGACGCGCCGAGCGTGCCGGCGTTGAAGTTGCAGAACCCCTCGAGCATGACCGTCGTGCCCTCAGCCAAGTGGGCGCCGAGACGAACCCGGTCAGCGTCGGCGATGCGTACGCCCGTCGGCACTACGTAGTCGGTCATCCGGGGGAATTTGTCGACGCTGTGCACGCGCACCTCGGTGCCCTCGGCCCGCAGGCGGAAGCGGATGGCATCGAAACCTTCGGGATCAAAGGGGCCCAGATTGGTCCACACCACGTTGTTGAGATGACCGAATGCACCGTCGAGCGAAACGCCATGGGGCTGTACCTTGCGATGGCTCAAGAGGTGCAGGCGCAGGTACACATCGCTCGGTCCCGTCGGCGGGTCGGTGAGCGCACCGATGAACACGACGACCGGACGACGCTCGCCGCCGTGCAGGGGGGCGGCTCCCAATGCCGCCCGCGCCGCCTTCAGGGCATCGACGTTCGGGTGCGATGCTCCGTCGCCCTCGAACGCGGCGAACGCCGCGATGGCCCGATCGAGCTGATCCCGATTCAGTTCGTATGACGCCGTGCCGCTCCGATGGCCGACGACATCGGCCAGCACCGCCCCGGCACCGAAGTTCTCCGCCAGGTTGACGACCGGAAACGCGGTATCGAGCACCTTGCCCGAGGGCGCAACGGTGGCGAATCCGACGGCGAACGCCGCTGAACGGACGTAGCCGGGACGGCCTTCGATCTCGGCGACATTGGACCGGAAGGCGTTGACGTGGACAGAGGCGTCGGACATGGCCGACCACCGTACCCACCCGCAGCGAGGCGGAGACCCGAATTCGCCCCGTTCGCGCTACGGAACAGTTGTTTCCGTTCCGGAGGCATCGGTGCTCCCTGTTTCCGTTGCGGGGTCCTGTCACCGATCCTCCCCACCCGCTGCGGTACTCGCCCGTTGTTCTCCTCCGTCGAACCGGGTCTCCGTTCCTCGGGGTGGGGACCCCATCGGCGCCACCCCTCCACTCACTGGTTCGGCGTGCCCCGGAGACCAATCCGTGGCCCCATCGGTGCCACCCCTCCACTCACTGGTTGGGCAAGCCGCCGCAACCGGGGGACCTCCTTAGCTCAACGACTCGACGAGGGCACGGAGAAGGCCGTCGAGGGTGTGGGGGTCGGCGGTCTGCCATGGCCGTACACCGTGTTCGATCAAGGTCGCCGTGGTCTCGGGGCCGATGGACACGACGATCGGTGGCAGCGCGTCAGTGCCGAGCGACGTCACGAAGGCCCGCACGGTGCTCGACGACGTGAACGCGATCGCATCTGCGTCGCCCACCGCCACACGCGCCGCCGGATCGAGCGGCACCGGCTCGGTTCGGTAGGCCACGACCTCGTCGACGGTCCATCCCCGTACCCGAAGTCCCTCGGGGACG
>JANPDB010000773.1:0-1556 GCA_031431255.1 Acidimicrobiia bacterium
TGCCTTGATCGTGGAGAACGTGACGATCTGCGCGACCTTGTCGACGCCGTACTTGTCGCTCGCGTACTTGATCATCTTCGAGCGATGCCGCTCGTCGAAGTCCATGTCGATGTCGGGCATCTGCTTGCGACCCGGATTGAGGAACCGCTCGAAGAGGAGGTCGTACTTGATCGGGTCGAGATCGACGATGCGGAGGCAGTAGCTCACCGCGCTCCCGGCGGCGCTGCCGCGACCCGGGCCGACCCGCCAACCCTGGTCCTTCGCATACTTGATGAGGTCCCACACCACGAGGAAGTAGGCGGCAAAGCCCATTTCGATGATGACGTTCAGCTCGAAGTCGAGCCGTTCTCGCACATCGGCCGAGAGCGGCTCCCCGTAGCGATCGCGGGCACCCTCGAAAACGAGGTGGCGCAGGTACTCGGCGTCGGAGGTGAACCCGAACGGGAGGGGGAACTCCGGGAGGTCGGTTCGGCCGAACTCGATCTCGACATTCGCCCGCTCAGCGATCCACAGCGTGTTGTCGCACGCACTCTCCCAATGTCGGAACAGCGTTCGCATTTCGGTGGCCGACTTCAGGTAGTGCTGGTCGCCGTGGAACTTGAAGCGCTTCGGGTCGCTGAGGAGTGCCCCCGTCTGCACACAGAGCAGGGCGTCGTGAGCGAGCGAGTCGTGCTGGTGGGTGTAGTGGCTGTCGTTGGTGGCCAGCAACGGCGCCTTGAGCAGCCGGGCGATCTCGATCAGCTGCGGGTTCGTCTCGTGTTGGGCGGGGATGTCGTGGTCCTGCAGCTCGACGAACAGCGAGTCGCGGCCGAAGATGTCCTGGAGGCGGGCGGCGCGCTTCAGGGCGAGATCGAAGTCCTTCGCCAGCAGCGCCTGGAGCACGACACCGCCGAGGCACCCCGTCGTGGCAATGATGCCTTCGTGGTGCTGCTCGAGCAACTCCCAGTCGAGACGCGGCTTGTAGTAGTACCCCTCCAGATAGGCCTTGCTGGAGAGCTTCATGAGGTTGCGGTAGCCCTGGGTGGTCTCGGCCAGCAGGGTCAGGTGGTAATAGAGCTTCTCGCCTTCGCCCTGATCGCCGTCGTCGAGTCGGCCACGGCGTACGGGCCGCTCGGTGCGGCTCTCGGCCGCCATGTAGGCCTCGGTGCCGATGATGGGCTTCATGCCCTGGGCTCGAGCGGCCTTGTAGAAGTCGAGGACGCCGTACATGTTGCCGTGGTCGGTGATCCCGATCCCGGGCTGGCCGTCGGCACGCGCCGCGGCGACCACGTCATCGATGCGCGCTGCGCCGTCGAGCATCGAGTACTCGGTGTGGAGGTGGAGATGGACGAACGACTTGCTCAAGGGGGCGACCTCCTCCCGGGCCCATCGGCGATGGACATCACCGATGCTCGATACGACCTCGAATCACACGAATGCAATTCGAAGGGATGACGATCGTACGTCAGAGATAGGTCCCGCCGCCCGGCGGGCGTCCCGAGCCGGGGCCTGGGCCCATCTCCCCTCCATTGCCTGCGCCTACGCCGGGTGGCAGACCCATCTGGCCCATCTGGCGC
>JANPDB010000774.1:0-4200 GCA_031431255.1 Acidimicrobiia bacterium
GGGAGATCGAACGTCTCCCGAACCCTCCGCAGGATCACACCGGACTGCCCGATGCCGTGTTCTCGGTCGTCGGATCGGTCGCGGCCTTCGACCACTGGCGAAGCCGGGTGTATCTGATCGACAACGTGCTCACCACCGGCGATGCCGCTGCCGACGAGCTCGCGTACGAAGCCTCCCGTGTGCGGATCGACCTCATGGCCGCCGATCTCGGCAAGCCGTTGTCGTACACGCTCGTGCCCCCGCCCGATTCGAATGATCCCCGGCCGGACACCACGTCGAGCGTCTCGCCTGAGCAGTACAAGCGCGCCGTCGAGGTGGCCAAGGAGTACATCCTCGCCGGCGACATCTTCCAGGTCGTGCTCGCCCAACGATTCGATCTCGACCTCGACGCCGATCCCTATGACGTGTACCGCGTGCTGCGTCTCGTCAACCCGAGTCCGTATATGTACTTACTTCGCAACGAAGAGGTGACGGTGATCGGTTCGTCGCCCGAGCCGATGGTGCAGCTACTCGACGGCAAGGTGATCTCACGACCGATCGCCGGCACCCGTCGGCGCGGAAAGACCGAAGAAGACGATCGGCGTCTGGCTGGGGAACTGAAGGAGCACCCGAAGGAGGTTGCCGAGCACGTGATGCTCGTCGACCTTGCCCGCAACGATGTCGGTCGCGTCGTCGACTTCGGCACCTGCACCGTGGAGGAGCTGATGACCCTCGAGTACTACTCCCACGTGATGCACCTCACCTCGCAGGTCACCGGACGGCTGCGCCAGGGGCTCGGTCCGATCGATGTGCTGCGGGCAACGTTCCCGGCTGGCACGGTCAGCGGTGCTCCGAAGGTGCGGGCGATGGAGATCATCGACGAGCTCGAACCCTCGCGGCGGGGACCATATGCGGGCGTGGTCGGCTACTTCGACTTCGCCGGGAACCTCGACACCGCGATCGCCATTCGCACGATGTTCGTGACACCCGACGGACGGGCGTCGGTGCAGGCGGGTGCAGGGATCGTGGCCGACTCCGACCCGCAGGCCGAACACGACGAGTGCGTCTTCAAATCGGCAGCGTTGCTGGCAGCAGTGCCGGCGGCGCGAAGGATGCGTCGAGTAAAGGAGCGGTCATGAGGGTTGTCGGGTTGATGGTGTTGCGAGCAGTCGGAGCGCATAGGAGAGGCGCAGCGCCGATTTTCAGAGTCAAGGAGCGGTCATGAGGGTTGTGGCCGAAGAACTGAACGCGGTACTCGCTGGGGCGGCGACGGCGACATTCGTTCGGGACGTGATTGTGGCTGACGGTGTCGACACGGTGAAGTTCCTGCACTCGCAGCTCTCCCAGGACCTGGTGTCGATGTCCATCGGTGAGACGCGCTGGTCGTTCCTCCTGCAGCCGACCGGAAAGCTCGTAGCGCTGCTTCGCCTCGTACGAGCGGCGGAGAACACCATCGAGATGGACACCGATGTCGGACACGGCGAAGCCGTCGTCGAGGCGCTCGCCCGATTCAAGATCCGCACGAAATGCGAGCTGACGCTTCGTCCGGATATCGCTTTCGCGGCGTCGTGGACGCAACGACTTCCGGTTCTCGTCGAAGGTGAAGGTACTTTTGGTCCAGCCGTGTCTGACGTCAGCGCGGTTGTCCGCGGATTCCCTCGGTGGGGAACGGAACTCACCGATTCCACGATCCCCAACGCCACCGGACTGGTCGACCGCGCCGCCAGTTTCACCAAGGGCTGTTACACCGGCCAGGAGCTCGTCGAGCGCATCGATTCGCGCGGTGGGAACGTTCCGCGTCGGCTCGTCGGGCTTGTACTGGATGCCCCGTTCGACGACGTCGGCGCCGACACGGGACTACTGCTCGATGGTTCGCCGGCCGGTGACCTCACGTCGGCGAGGACCGATCCGCGGACGGGGTTCACTGTCGCCCTTGCCTACGTGAACCGTGGCGTCGACGAGTCTTCGTCCCTCAGCACGGCTACCGGGCACGCGGCGCGGGTCGTCGTCCTGTCGTGACCCCGCTTCGTCGGAGCGCCGCTGCAGTAGTAAGCGCGCTGGTGATATCGGCGGCCGCCGGATGCACGCGCAAGGTCGAGATCACCTACCCCGAAGTCCCGACGACGTTGGCGCTTCGTCCCTCGACAAGCACCACGATCGGACCCGATCGTTCGAGGGAGACGCTGCTCCCGCCGCGCGATTCGACGCCGCCGATCGCCACGACCACGGTCGCCTTCGGTGAGGGCACCGTCACGATCGAAGGCACGGTGCAGGGCCCCGACGGACCCGTTGCCGGGGCGACGGTCAGGTTCGAGCGGCTGGTGGGCGAGCAATCGGCCGAGCGATCGGTCATCACCGACGACGCCGGACGTTTCACACTGGCAAACGTGCCCGGCGGGCGGATGCGGCTGCGGGCATGGAAGGTCCCAGATGTCGCCATGGCCCGCAACATCGTGGTGTTCGCGTCCGAGAAGACGAAGGTCACCCTGAAGGTCGATCGGTTCGCCACGACCGATGTTCGGTGGGCGGCAGCACCGGCAAGCCCGATCGAAGGTCAGCCGGTGAACCTCGTGGTGCAGGTGAGCCGTCGGTTGGTGGATGACGAGGGCGTCATCGGGTTCGAACAGATCACCGGATTGGCCGTCCGCCTGGTGCCGCTCGGCGCGCTCCAGCCCGAAGGGGCCAACGAACGTCTGACTGACGACACCGGGCGGGTCTCATTCCCGATGCGCTGCAATGCCGCCGGGCCGGCGACCCTCCGCGCGCAGCTCGCATCCGGCGAGGATGCAACACTCGAACTTCCGCCGTGCGCGCCGGTCCCGACGACGACCACCACCACTATCGCTCCGCCGGAGTCGACCCTGCCGCCGATCGTCGTCCCTCCTGCCAACGGCCAGGAGACCACGACCACCGGCATCCCGGTGGGCTCACCGGTCTGAGGGCGGACATCATCGACTTCTGCCGAGTGGCCTCCCGACGACTCGCTCCCCGGGATGTCTCCGTCAGTGTCAAGGGGGATGCCGAGGTCGGCGATCGTGTGCTCGCCGCAGCGGGGTCGCTCGCCGGCGATTGAGGACGCAGAGCGTGCCAGGGCTTCGAGGCTCTCGCTCCGGCCCGGTCGCGCTTCAGCACGGCTGTTGGAAGTTGAGAACGTGTTCGCCGGAACGTCAACGCGGCGCCGGTGAGGGCGTCGTCAGGTTCGTCGTCGGAACCCGGACGATGAACGTGGTCCCCTGCGGGGAGGTCTCGGCGTCCGCTGTTGCCCCCATCGCTTCGACGAGCTCACGCACGATTGCCAGCCCGAGGCCCGACCCAATTTGACGTGTCGGGCGCCGATCTGACGTGTACATACGATCGAAGACGTGAGGGAGGTCCTCGGGGGCGATGCCCGGTCCGTCATCGCCAATGCGGATCTCCGATGCGCCGGCTCCCTTCGAAACGACGGAGACATGGACGCTCTGCCGGGCGAACTTGCAGGCGTTCTCGAGCAGGTTTGCCAGCACCTGCTGGAGGCGGTCGGGATCGGCGAAAGCCCGGACACCGTCCTCGGCGTGAAGGGTCAGCTCGAGGTCGTCCTGAGCGGCCCGGGGCAGGAAGCCATCGGCAGTGTCGGTGACGAGATCGGTGAGGTCGATCGGCCTCGGGTTCAAGGTGAAGTTCTTCGACTCCAGCTTGGCGAGTTCCAACAGGTCACGCACGAGACGCTCCAGCCGACGGGACTCCGAGGCAATGACCTGCGCGGCCCGCTGGGGGTCGGGCGCGGAGCCATCGGCCATCGCTTCGGCAAATCCCTGAATGGAGGTGAGCGGTGTGCGCAGGTCGTGCGACACGGACAGGAGGAACTGTCGTTCCTGGTTGCGGGCGCGGCCGAGTGCCTCGGCCATCCGATCGAGGTCACGCAGGAGGCCGCCGATCTCGTCTTGTCGACGAGCCGCCTTCTCGGTGCTCGAACCACGCTCCGTGACCCGTACCGAGAGGTCACCTGAAGCGATGCGTTTCTGGGCGAGCGTGGCCTCCGTCAGCGGACGACTGATGCGACGGGCCACGGCTAGCGCGGCGAGAGCGGCAAGTGCGAGCGCAAGCGCTGACGCCGTGCCGATGGCGATGAGCGCCTGTTTCGGCGTGTCGGGCAGGGGGCGACTCAACAGAAGCGTGTCGACAACTCCCTTCGAATCCCGACGGATGCGTACGGCGGAGTACGCCTGACGGCCGAGGATGCCG
>JANPDB010000775.1:0-4623 GCA_031431255.1 Acidimicrobiia bacterium
TCATCCGCTCGCCGCTGCGGTGTTTGCGGACCGCTTCATGTCAGATCTCGCCGACGATGCGCAGTTCGCGCTCGTGACCACGGTAATCCCGCTGGAACCTGGGGAGTGATTGGGCCGAGCCGCCTGGGAGTGCGTCAAGGAACAGCTTCGCGCGGCGCGACACTTGTATAGCGGACGCCAGATGGAGGGCAACGGAAAGAGAGTTGTGGCCGACGAGATTCACGATCGCGAGAAAGAGCTTCGAAGCCTGATCGACGCTCACGGGCGCATTGTGCGTGTCGTACTCGCGCGGTCTGAATGCAACCGAGAAGACGTGGATGATCTCTGGGCCGATGTGTTCCTGCTCGCGTTTCGGCAAGTCGATGAACTTTCCTTACTTTCCGATGGCTATCAGCGTGGGTGGTTGATCCGCACGGCCGGCTATCTCACTGCGAACCATGGAAGACGACGCGCATCGTGGCGGCGCATGCTTGACCGGCTGCTGCGCGAACCGCTGGTTCTGACGTCTACGCCAGAAGAAACAGCGCTTGAAATGGAGCAGCGGACCAAGGAAGACCAGGTGTCGCTCGATGTGCGTACGACGTTGTCGCGGCTACGTGCGGTGGATCGGCAGGTGCTGGTTTTGGATGCGTTGGGGCATGACGGCCCTTCGATTGGTCAGCAGCTTGACATCAGCGCTGGTGCCGCACGGAAGCGACTGATGGTCGCTCGGATTGCATTCCGCGAGCAGTTCCAGGCTGCGGCTGACGAGACGGAACGGGCGAGGACGCAGTCATGAATGAAGGGCAGCACGACGGCCGCGACGAACCAGACGATGTCGACGTTGTCGCGCAATGGATTCGTGCACATCCGGAGGTTTGGGTCGACGCCAGCTCGCCGCTTGCGACTGACTTTGTCGACTCGGTGGTGGCCGACATTGTGTCGGGGTCGCGAGCTACGCGGTTGCGGGCGAGCATTAGGCGGAGACAGCGGAAGTTGGCCGCTGGTGGCGCGCTGAGTGTGTTGCTCGTCGCGGGCGGAGCCGTCGGCGTGGCAGCCATCGTTCGTTCCGGACAACCGACGCAGCCATCAGCCGGCATCGCTTGCCGCGACGACGTCGGCGTGGACGCGGATGTGATCGTGATCGAACCGACGAAGGACCCGATCGGCCAGTGCGGCGAACTGTGGGCGACAGGTCGATTCGCCCAGCCAGGTGGCACGAACCCCGTGGTTCCTGCGCTGATCGCATGTGTCTCAGAATCAGGAGTGATCTCCGTGTTTCCAGGCGACGACACCACCTGCGCTCTGCTCGGTCTCGTCGATGCAGAAGCGGGGCTCGACACCCAGAACCAGGCGATCGTGGAACTACAGGAGCGCATTGCCGAGACGATCAACCTTAAGGCGTGCGGCACCGCCGAGAACGTCGCTGCGATCGCGCAGCTGCTCGTTGACGAGTCGGGCCTCGCCGGTTGGATGGTCGAGATCCGCCCGGACTCTGTCCGCGCGCCATGCGCAAAAGCTGCCGTCGACGCGACAGCGCGTGTCGTTCAGATCGTGAAATTCCCCTAGCACGGAGGTCCCTTAATGTCTCGTTTCCGCTCTCACTCCATCCTGCTATGCACTGTTCTGGTCGCGGTTGGCATTCCCGGACGGTCGACAGTAAGTGCGTACGCCGACAGGGACCGAATCGGGGTGATCGCATCGTTCGACGGTCATTGGATCGACCTTTCAGAGGGTTGGGGTGTCGCGACCGCCTGTACCAGCGACGGGGTGACAACCACATGCTTCCGAAGCGAGACCGAGATGGACCAGGCGACTGATGACATCGCGTCCTCCTTTGCCGTCGTTCCATTGGCATCGTGCGCGAGTTCGTTGCGGCTGTACCGTTCGAGCTCGTACGGCGGGGCGGTGCTGCAGCTCACCACACGCGGGGTGTACATCAACCTGACGGCGTACGGCTTCGACGACGACACCAGCAGCTACAAGGTCGGCGCGTGTTCCTCCTACTTCTATGACGGCGCTAACGGAGGCGGCTCTCTCTACCCGGGCGCAACGGGTGCGAACTCGTCGGCGACGTCGATGCTCTCCGGTTGGGACAACCGGGTGAGCAGCGTCTACATCGCGTGAGTCGGGTCGGTTCACCAGCGATCGTTCGTGATCCGTGGGACCTGCAGTGGGGAGTGAGGGAGTTGACGAAGGGCACGACTCAACGCGTCTCGATCGATCCGTTGTCGGCCCTTACGGGACAGGAACGTCGTCGGAATTGGTTCCTCACCTGCGCTAGAGGGCCGCATGTGTTGATCATTGTCGTGACCAGCGCCGCGCTCACGCGGCGCATCGGCCGCGGCAAGCTGTAACAGATGGCGGCCACCCGACACTTAGAAGGCAGGTGGCCAACACCGGTCACCTGACGTCGGGCAAACACCCGCCGTCTCTGGAGTTCGGCCACTCGCAACACGCCGATGCGGCCGACCAAAGTAGGTAGTCATGAAGCAAAAGCGAGCACTGCTCGTAGCTGCAGGGGCGGTACTCCTGACCTTCTCCGCCGGGGTCGAGGCGGCACACGCCGACTCGGCCACCTACGGCATCTCCGGATGTACGTGGCAGGTCAGCGTCACCAGCTCGAACGTGGCGACGAACAACATTGGGGCGGGGTGCCTGAATACGTCGAAGTCGACGGTGTATTTCAACCAGTCCGGTGGATCGGGGTCCAGCACGACAGGTTGGGTTACGGGCGCATCGTCCATTTCCAAGCCAGGCGGTACCACGCTGACAAGCGGGACGGGCTGCGCCAGGATCCCGAGCGGGACCGCGTACTGCGGAACCCGGTACCCGTAAGAAATCCGCCAAATGTGGACTCCGGGGCGGGTGCGCCTACCACTGATGGGGGTGCTCGCGTCTGGCTCGGCCCTATTCGTGGGATGTGGCGGGGAGCCGAAGAACGAGTCTTCGGCTCCCGCCGTGGGAATCGACTACGAACAGCTGCTATCAAACACCGAGGTCGACCAAAGCCAGCGGGACATCCTCGCTGACGGAACGGTCGCTCGGGCCGAGTTGGAGCGGGCACTGTCGAACCAGGCTCAATGCCTTGATGGTCTCGGCTACGACGCGAGTTGGGAGTTCGTCACCGACTCGCAATTCATCTACACGGTGATGAACCGTCCGGGCAACGCAGGGGACTCGGGGGCAGCCGAGCAGGAGTGCGCAGCCAAGTTCTCTGACGTCGTGCAAATCGCCTGGTCCGTGCAGACCCAGCCGACCCCGGCCGAAGAGGCCGCGTTCGAGGAGGCTGTCCTCGATTGTCTGAAAGGCAAAGGGATCTTTGTCTCCGACTACACCGAGGCACAGAACATGGCCGACATCGACTCGTTCATCACATGCCAACAGGCTGCCCAAGCGGGTTCTTGACAAGGTCATGTGCCCCCGAGTCAAACCGACAAACTCGAAAACGAATTCGACAGTGACAGGGTGGCCCTCGCCGTGAGCCACAAGCCTTCGGCAATGCGACGCAACGATTTCGTCAAGGTCGTCCTCGCCATCGCGATGATCGCAGTTCCGGTGACGGCCGCGGTGGTGTTCGTGAATCGGGCCGAGACACGACGGGGCGACGGGACCATCGCGGCAACGTTCGGGGTGCCGGTCGCGCCGGGTAGCTACAGCAACAGTGACGCCCTGCCGGTCACGATCGTGCTTGACTGGCAGCGCGGCGAGCAGGCGACGTATACGGGCGACGCGGGTACGGTCACCGAGGTCCACATCACGGCTGGGACGGTCGTGTCGAATGGGTCGTCGCTCATTTCTGTGAACGACCGCGTCGTGTACGCGATGACCTCGGCGACACCGCTGTACCGGGATCTCAAGCAAGGCGACCAAGGCACGGACGTGACCGTGTTGGAACAGTTCCTCGCGTTCTTCCACCTTGTCCAAGCGGAGGGTCGCACCAAGCTCGACCGGGACATGGCCCAGGCAATCAAGAACTTCAACCTGTACACAGGCCGCGGCGACCTCGGCACCACCTTCGCCCGTTCGACGGTCGCTTGGATCGGCACCTCCGGTGCTGCTGCGGCCGCTGGCCCGATTGGCACGCTGCTCGTCGAGACGGGCGATCTCCTCGCAGGCCCAACCGCACTGTACGAGACCTCGGCGACGGTTACCGGCGCGCACGCGGAGTTCGACGTCTCGGACCAGCCGGAGTTGGGCGGGGCCCGCATCGCCGACCTCGACGTCACCCCGGCCGTCCAAGTCCAACTCACCGCCGAGACCTACAAAATCGCTCCATCAGTGTTTGCGCAGCTCACAAAGGTCGGTCCGCGCCCAGAATTCGGCAGCGCCGACCACGCATCGACGAAGCTCACTGCAGCGACCCGTCTCACCGTGCCCGCTGAGTTCCAAGTCGTGCCGGCCGCTGCGGTCGTCACGTCCAGGACCGGGACCACCTGCGTCTACTCACCAGCCGGGGTTCCAACCCGCATTGGCATCGCTGGTACCGAACCGGGCATCGTTCTCGTTGCCACTGGCACCGATCTCCCCGAAATGGTCCTGGCCCCCGCCGTTGGTATCGATGGCTGTGGCGACTGACCCCCCAGACGCGTGCGGCCGGATCGACCCGCTGACCCGTCTGGTGTCACCAGCCCGGATCCGTCT
>JANPDB010000776.1:0-15379 GCA_031431255.1 Acidimicrobiia bacterium
ATCAACGCCGCCGCGCTGATCTTCAACGCCCTGTCGGTCGTACCCGGCCTCTTCGTCGATACAACGGCCCTCATCACCGTCATCTCTGCCGTCAGCATCATTGGCTCCCTCGTCGCCGTCGTTCTCACGATGCGACGCGAACGCACGCCTGTCCGAGTGGTCGACTGAACCTCGTCGGCTCCGCCACGATGAACACCGACACCGGATCCTCGCCCGCTCACGTTCCAGCGAAGGAGCCGCTCACGCCTCACCTGGGCTGGGCGCGCTCAGCCGCACACCCGGAACGAGCCGGCGCCGAGGCTGTTCAACGGGCTGGCGCTCACGAGTCGGTACCGCCCCGGCGCAAGGGCCACGAACTCGTTGACAGCTTTGATGCCGGAGCCCACGTTCGTGGGCAGGTCCGGGAGCGACGCGGGAGAGGACGGTGCGGTGCCCGTCGCGGCGGGGAGCACCCACGCGTCGACGAGCGCAGTGAGTTGTGCCTCGAGTCCGTCTTCGGGTACGACGTCGATGCTCACCGGATCGGGGAAGATCGGCGCGTTGCGCGAGCCGAGCACCTTGGTGTCGACGCGCAAGCCCGTGGCGCCGGCAGGGAGGTCGATGCTCTGTGACACCGAGAACGAACCCGTAGTGGCGCCGGTCGGCGACGCGGCGGAGAGCTGCACCACCCGTCTCGACCACGTGATCGGGAGTTCCACCAGCGACGGCCGTCCGTGCCCGCCGCAGGTCCCGTTGCTGGGCTGGCAGGCGCCGAGCGTCACAACAGCAGTGCCGGCGACGATCATCAACGTGAAGAGCGCGCCACCATCGAGCCTGTTGGGGACGCCTGGGCGGGTCAACGGTCCGCCCCTGCGCGGCTGGCGTCGTCGACCACATGCTCGTTCGGCGCGGGCAGGATTTCGCGAGGACCGCACCGGGCATGTTGAGCAGTCTCGCCGGCGGGACATGCATAGACGGGGGCCTGGTCGAGGCCAAACGTTCGGGTCACCGGGAGCACCATCCTTGGATGCCTTTCGTCGGTTCTTTCCCGACAATAGTAGCGACGTGTGCGCGCCGAGCCGGGCAGGAACGCTTGCGTCGAAGCTCGCGCCGGGAGTGCGAACCAGGGCGCCTGTTGGAGTGCACGGCGACGCGTGGCCACCTACCGTCGACGAATGATCCGCACCCGCTTTGCGGAGAAACTCGGAAGATCATCGCCGGAACGACCTCGGCCGGTGTTGACACAGTGGCGGTAGCTCGACGATGCCTATACATGCTGAGTTCCTCGGTGCTGTCGCGATCGCACTGTATGCGCGCGTTGGATTTGTGCCGACCGGACGGGTCGGCGGCCTGACCTCGGATCCTTGCGCGAACGCATTCGAGATGGCCCTTCTCCTCGCTCTCTGACGACTGTGTCGGCTTCCGTGCGACCGCTGCCTCGCTGTTGTACCCCGGAACGTTGTTGACATCCTGTGTGAGCGAGCCCCTGGGCGATCGATGCCATCAGCCGACGCCGGGCGGCGCTTGGTGGGCCTTGCGCCCGGCGCGCTGCATCGGCATTGCGGCCGCCGCGGCTGATGCAGCGGTGTCGAGCGCCCGCCACGTCGCAAGTGACCTCGTAACGAGCTGGCGCGCTCCATCCTTCAGCTCCACGGACTTGCGGACGAAGCGGACGTTGTTCTGCATGTCCTCGGCGTTCCATCCACGGGAGTGGCCGATGTAGGGGAACGGCGGGAACACGAAGCCGAGTTCGGCCCAGAAACCGAGCATCGTCCCGGCCACGCCCTGCACGTTGTCCTGCCCGCCGGTGATGATGAACGACGCGACCTTGTTCTCGATCAACAGTCGGTTGTGGGTGGTGATCTGGTTCTGGACGCAGTTGAGCCGCTCGGCCATCTTGTAATACAGCGAGCTTGGTTGACCCCACCGGATCGGCGTGCCGACAACGATGACGTCGGCCCAGTGGACGAGTGCCTCGTAGACGACCCGCATCTCATCGGACGGATCGCGCTCGGTGATGGCGCACGGCCACGTACACGCCGCCGCCGCCTTCGAATAGTTCCCCTCGCACTCGTGGAACGCGAGCGAGCGAAGCGTGATCAGCTGGGTGTCGGCCCCGAGCTGCTTCGCTTCGTCCATTGCTTCGGCAACGAGAGCCTCCGAGGTGGAGTAGCGCGGGAGCCCGTCGTCCAGCGCTGTCGTGGAGATCCCGAGCACGCGGGGCGGATCGTCCGGTCCCTTCGGATGATCCTCCAGAAGATGCGACGGCTTGTGTTTGACGAGTCGCCTCGGCTCGGTCGCCGGGGTGCGAACGAACACGCCGTCGTCTCGTTCCTCAACGGCGAATACCGCGACCTGTTCTTCGTCGAAACCAGCCGGGCCTCGCCCGGTGACGACGCTGTACTCCCATCCGTGCCAGGGACAGCGCACGTATTCACCCGTGCACGTACCTTCCGACAGCGGCCCGCCGCGGTGGTTGCAGCGATCGGCGATGGCCCGAACGGCACCGTCGTGGACGAAGACCGCGACCGGCGTCGCGCCGAGGACTACGCGCTTGGGGACGCTGGCCTCGAGTTCGGCGCGTGTTCCGATTCGGTGCCAGGTGACCGCCGTGTCAGCCATGGTTCGCTCCGAGCCGGGTCAGTCCTTCGGTCAGGAACGCGTCGAGCGAAAGACGCGCGTCGGCGGTGCCGGCGCTTGCGAGGTCGGAGGCCGGGCGATACGCGCCGAACGGCGCGTTCCAGAACTCGGATGAGCCCGGCCTGTCCTTGTTCCAGGGTCCTATGTACGCGTATGGCTCTTCGCAGACCGCATCGCCCGTCGACATGCCGAGATTGCACCGTCCCAAAGGTGTCGCAACGTCGAGACCGAGGTCGAAGTGCTCGGGCCAGAGCTGCGCGATGCTCGGTGTTCCCTGTTCGCCGAGGGTAGCGACGGCCCGGTCCACCGCTTGGGCCCCGAGATGCAACCATTCGGCCAGATGTCCTGCTGCGCGTATGTCGACCGAGAGGGGTTCGTCGATCGAACCGAGTTCGGGCGTGTCGTCGCCTACCGAGAACGCGGGGTCGAGGTTCACGCTGGCGAACCCGGCGGCCGCAGCCAGAGATGCGCCAGCGAGATCGAACGCCGCGCTGTGCGAACGGTCCGCCGTTCGCCATTCGCGGACGAGCCAATGGCCGGTCACCCGGAGCACGGTCTCGCTCGCCCCGAACATCGGCGTGCCGAAGCCCCCGGGCAACGAGCGAAGTCCGATGCGGCCGCGATCGGCATGGCGCGCCTGGGCGAGCACATGCGTGGCGATGCGATGAAGCGATCGCCGCGTCCGGGCGTAGCTTGCGGGGTCGATGGTGCTGGTTGCCATGTCCGTAGTGTACGAACGGGACATCTCGACCGCACCCGTCGTCTCACATCGTTCGCTCAGCAAGGCGGGGGAGGATCGGCATGTCGGCTTCGTTGTGACTGCACGACTCGATACTGCGCGCGGTGTTCGAGTCGACGGGCGCTGTGACCTCCCGGTCCAGAACGGTTCGCGCAGCCAAGCCGCGCCCGATCAAGCCGACGCCACCCCTTGCAAAGCGGCCTACCGAGGCGCACACTCATCAACGCGCGCTCAGCTCAAGTCGGGCGGCGCTCGAAAGGGGCCATCATGACGGTCGAGCAGAACTTGCAGACGGTGCGCCAGGCCTACGCCGCTTTCGGTAGCGGCGACATGGACGCCATGATGGCGCTTCTCACCGACGACGCTGTGCACATTGTGCCTGGCTCGTCGCTCGTCTCTGGCGCGCACAAGGGCAAGGAAGCCATCCTCGGCTTGTACGGCAAGTTGTTCGAACTCAGCGGAGGCACCTTCGCGGTGCAGCTCGACAGCGTGCTGTCCGATGGCGGCGACCGAGCGTTGTCCGTCCATACGTCGACCACGGAGAAAGACGGTGAGACCGTCACCCAGACTGAGGCGCTGCTGATCAGTTTCGTCGACGGCAAGGTCGCTGAGATTCAGGACTTCTTTGAGGACATCGCGCTGAACGATCGCCTATTCAGCTGAGGTCGCGACTGGATCACCGATCGGCCGTGCTCGCCGAAGGTTCGGTGCGATGACCATTTCGTCGTTGTCGGCGTGGCGAACCGGCGGCACCGCATTCGCGCGACCTCGCGCCAGTGCCCCGAGTCACAAGCAGCTCGCAGCAGACTTGTGGCTCGGGACACTAAATCGTGTGGCCAGGCCGGCCCGGTCCTTCGGCGTCCCTGCCGCCCATGTCGGCGTTGAGTCGGGCGCGGGCCATGAGGTCGGCGATCACGGGAGTGAGGGCCTCGGGGTCGAGCGTGTTCAGCCCGGCCGGACCCTTGTGCCACGACTCGGCGATGGCGATCTCGTCGCCGGCCACCTGGAACACCCGGCCGGTGACGTTGCGCGACAACGGGCTGGCCAACCATGCGCAAATCGGCGCGATCCAGTTGGGTCCGCGCGTTTCACGGAGCTTGTCGTTCACCTTGCCCATGAGGTTCTCGGTGAGACGGGTCAGGGCGCCGGGGGAGATGGCGTTGACCGTGACGCCGATGCGCGAAAGTTCGAGCGCGGCGATGATGCTGAACGACGCGATGCCCATCTTCGCCGCGCCGTAGTTGGTCTGGCCGGGGTTGCCGTAGATGCCCGAAACGGACGTGGTGTTGATGATGCGGGCGTCGACGTCCTTGCCGGCCTTGTGCTGCTCGCGCCAGTAGGCGGCAGCGTGGCGTGCCGGCGCGAACGTGCCCTTGAGGTGCACCTGGATCACCGCGTCCCACTCGGCCTCGGTCATGTTCACGAGCATGCGGTCGCGGAGGATGCCCGCGTTGTTCACGAGCACGTGCAGGTCGCCGAACGTGTCAACGGCTTCCTTGACCATGTGTTCCGCCCCGGCCCAACTGCTCACGTCGTCGCCGTTGGCGATGGCCGCTCCGCCCATCGCCTCGATCTCGGCGACGACCTGCTGGGCCGGGGTGAGATCGGTGCCGCTCCCGTCGGGAGCTCCGCCCAGGTCGTTCACGACGACCATGGCGCCTTCCTTGGCAAGAAGGAGCGCGTGCTCCCGACCGATGCCGCGCCCGGCACCCGTCACGATCGCTACCCGTCCGTCGCAAATCCCCATGGTCCACTCCTCCGTAGGTCCCGGTGCGGGACGTAACGGGTTACGTTACGTAGCGCCGGGGTTGTCGGACAAACTGCGGCTACGACGCCTGAAGAAACCCGTCGATGCGCCCAACGTCGGCTGCTGGGTCGGTGACGTGGATGGTCGACCACCCGAACGACTCGGCGGTTGCGATGTTCTGGGCGAAGTCGTCGAGGTAGAGGATCTCGTTGTGCTCCACGCCGAGGAGTTCGCGCGCCACGTCGTAGATCTGCGGCTCAGGCTTTCGGCTGCCGACGGCGAATGACTCGACGACCGTCGTGAAATCGGGGAAGTGGAGATCGCGCTCCATCGTCGGCCGGAACTCGGCGAAGGTGTTCGTCAAGAGCCCCGTGAGGTAACCATCGCGCTTGAGCAGCGCAACCTTCGCGTTCATCTCCGGGACGGTCGTGTAGCCAGCGGTCGAGAGCAGCGCGTCGATCTCATCACCGCGCAGAGTCACGCCGTGAGGATCCGCCCAAGGCTGGAGCGCTTCTTGGATTTCGGCCACCGCGAGTTCACCCCGCTCAGCCCGATGCCACGGGTGCTGACCGCTCTCGTGGGGGCCGAGGAGGATCTCGAGCATCGTCGTCATCGGTACGCCGTGGGTGGTCGCGAGAGCGCCTACCTGCTTCGTGATCGTGGTGATGAGCACGCCCCCGAAGTCGAACACGACGGCGCGGATTCCGCTCGGCGAAGTCATCGTCCGAAGCTATCGGTGCGTCGTGGTGATGGGCGAAACCTCAGGGCGCAGTCGGTCCTGGAAGCGAAAGACTCGCGGCCTGAGCCGGGTCGAGATACTCCTCGAGACGCGCGATCCGACCATTGCGCACTTCGATCTTGAGCATCGCATGGATCTCGATGGGATTCCCGTTGGGCGCGGTCCCACACAGAACGTGTTGCTGCACGATGCCGTCGGTGAACGGGACGCGTCGGATGTCGGTGTACTTCATGCCGGCGAGGCGGCTGGAGAACCACCGGATCTGACGGGCATTGTCCGACGCCGTGACTTCGAGGTTGTCGTAGTTGTGCCAGATCCTTGCGTCATCGGCATAGACCTGCAGGACGGTGTCGATGTCGCAACGTTCGATGGCGGCGAGGAGTCGGTCGAGGAGCTCGCTCGGTGATTCGGGCATGGGAGCAGCTTCGCGCGAAGGGCGGACGCTTCCGGTGTCGCACGGTGAACCGAGGGCTCACCCGTTCCGACCCCGGCTGCTGCCGTCTCGAACAGTGCAAGGCCGTCCTCAGCGACCGAGGATGTCGATGGTGCCACAGGCGATTCGATCGCCGGCGTTGCCGGTGTTGCGGGTAGCGACGATGGCATCGCCGGTGTTGGCGGTGTACTGGGTCGCGAGGGCGCCGATCGGGACATTGCCGAAGTTGTCCGGGCCAGCGTGCATGATCACTGCGCGATTGAAGAGTTCCCCGGGGATGACACGGTAGATGGTGAACTCCAGCCGCGCCCTCCCGTCGCGGTTGAGGTAGATGCTCGTCATGTCGCCGGCGTGGTCTCCATGGCTATCTTCGATGCTGCGGCGCCAGTGTCCGTCAGCCGAGACGAACCATGTGCTCGATGCGGCCTTCGGGTCAGCCAGGCAATCGTTGCCGTTCGCCGGGTTGTCGTTGGCGTGGATGTGGAACCCGTGGAAGCTCCGTATGTTCGTGGCGGCGGGCGGCACTTTCAGGGCCGTGCGGACCACCGTCCATGCTTCTCCTGGTTCGTTGAGGAACGTGACCGTCCCGATGGCGGTGCCGTCGGCCAGCGTGAGGTTGGCTTTGGCGACCACCTCTGCCGAGCTCGCCGATCGAGCACCGGTCAATAGGAACAGGGACATCACTATAGCAAGTGCACTTACGAGAAGAAGGGCAGACAGCGGCCGGAACCATGACCGAGTCGAGATGTTCGTGAACGATGAGTTGGGAGGTTCGGCGGTCATGATGATCCCTTTCTGGCGGGGTTGTAGATGCGGGCGTACACGGGAATGAATGTTGCGAGAAGCAGCAGGTAGGCGGCGAACGCGGGGAGGAATTTGCCGCCATCTGGGATCTCCGGGACGACAGCCAGGATCGGCGCGCCGGCGAGCAGGGCGATGGGTACGAGGAGACCCGGCGGGAAACGCCTTCTGTTGGCCCAGGCGATGCCGCCGAGCAGGAGGGTCGGCATCATCAGGATCCCGGCGGCTCCGCCGAGGAGGATCGTCGAGAACCCGGCGATCGCCCTCGATGGTCGCCGCGTAAGCGGACGCCAGTTGATGCTTCGGCTCGCCAGAACGCTGCACAACGAAATGACGGTCGGTATGGCGATGATGAAACTGGTTCCCGCGATACTGAACTCCGGATCCTCGGAGATGTAACGCATCCATAGGCGTGCCGCCCCGCCCCACGCGGCGCCGTAGAGGACGGCTCGAACGATGGACCCGGGCAACGAGTCTTGAACTGTGCCCGTTTGCGTTTGCTGCGGGCTCTCCCCGTGAAGCGGCGTTGTCACTGCGTCCACTCGTCCATCCCTTCGGTCGACATCACGAGGTGCTCGTCGATCGACTGTCGTTCGGAACGATCATCCGAACGACGGTCACGCGGCGTCTGATCGTCTGTGCCTCTCACCGGTCCGATCGGTTCACGACAGGTCGCGCTCCGATGTTGTTCAGTGGTTCATCGCATCGCGTCGCGTTGCGTGCGCGCTCGCGGTGCGAGTCTGCAATGCGCCCCAGGCCAAGACGCCCGCCGCGACCAGTCCGCTCGCCAGCGTCAAGACGCTGACGATGTTCTCTACGTCGCTCAAGTCCGGCGCCAGATTCATCGCATGGTAGAGAACGTGCGGCACTCCGCCGACGGCGTAGATCCCCAACGCGAACAACAGAAGCAGTCGGCGGCCAAGCGTCGCCGCGACCGCTACCGCCACACCGGCGGCCAGGAATCCGGCTCCCGCATCGCTGGCCAGGTGGGCGTTGAATGGCGGTTCCGCCGCCACGAGCATCGGACCGATCCCCGGGAAGTGGTCGAACCAGTGGTGTGGTGCGAGCACTGCCCACGCGCCGGTGACGAGTTGCGGAACGGCAATCGTCACGATCGATCCCACTCGGACCCAACGAGGTAGTTCGTGGTTCTTGCCGATGGCGGGTTGCATTCGTCGAGAGTACGGTTCGTTGGTCTAGCCCGGAAGTCCACTTGGGACTTATGTTTCCAGTCCACTTCGGAGGAGTGAGGCAAGTGTGCGCAGCCTTCTGTTGGAGTTCGACCTGTCGCCGGGGCTTGGCCGCCGGGCCGCCGTCGAACGGGCGTTGCGCCATGCGATCCTGACCGGTCAGCTTCACGAGGGTGCGCGTCTGCCTTCGACTCGCTCGCTCGCTCTCGATCTGGGAGTGGCGCGCGCGACCGTGGTCGCCGCGTACGAGCAACTTGTCGCCGAGGGCTACCTACGCGCGACCCACGGTTCGGGGACCTCAGTCGGCTCCGTGCACCAGTCGCCGCCGTCGCCGGTTCGCCAGCGTTCGGCTGTGCCGAGTGGTCTGCGGTTGGACTTCATTCCCGGTGAACCGGATCGAAGCTCGTTTCCCCGACGCGCATGGCTCTCCGCCGTGAACGAGGTGCTGAAGGTGAGCCCCGACGAGCTCTTCGGCTACGGCGACAGACGCGGTCTCCACGAACTGTGTGGCTCGCTCACCGACTATTTATCCAGGACGAGAGCCGTCGTTGTCGAACCGGACAGGGTGAGTGTTTTCGGAGGGTTCACCAACGCGCTCTCCTTTCTCGCCGAGACGTTTCGACGACTTGGCATCGACCGGATCGGCATTGAAGATCCGGGGATGCCCTTCCACGCGCGTCTGCTGACCGATGCCGGACTCACCGTGGTGCCCATTCCGGTTGATGAGGAGGGGATCTCGGTCGTCCAGCTCGAGGCCGCGAATCTCCACGCGGTTCTCGTTACCCCGGCGCATCATTACCCGTTGGGTGTCGCGATGTCACCCAGTCGCCGTGGCGCGATTCTCCGGTGGGCACGCACCAACGATGCCTGGGTTGTCGAGGACGACTATGACGGGGAGTTCCGTTACGACCGGCAACCGCTCGGTGCATTGCAGGGATTGGGCAGCGACCGGGTGATCTACGCCGGGACCGTCAGCAAGTCACTTGCCGCCGGACTGCGGATCGGTTGGTTGGTACTGCCGACCGACCTTGTTGACACGGTCGCTGACGTGAAAGGTCGCTGCGGGGGTGTATCGAACCTCGACCAGGCGGCCTTGTCCCAGCTGATCGATAGTGGCGGACTCGATCGCCACGTTGCGAGAATGCGGCGGACCTACCGACAGCGACAGGAGTACCTGCTCGATGCGCTTCGGGACGCAGTTCCGTGGTTCGACATCACCGGAATCGCGGCAGGACTCCATGTCACCGCGTACCTATGCGAAGACTCGATGGGCGAGGATCAGCTTGTTGACTTCGCCTCCCGGCGTTCGCTTGCGCTCTGGGGTCTGCGCCAGCATTTCCGTCCAGGAGGACGCGCTATCGCCGGCACCGAGCGGCCAGGGATCGTGCTGGGGTTCAGCCGATCGAGCGATCACGCCTTCCCTGCCGCCGTCGGCGAACTCGTTGCGACCCTCCAGGCAGCCCAGCGTGCCTAGAAGGGCGACACGATCAGTTGTGCGGCGACCCCGACACCGGCCAGTGTCAGCCCGCCTAGAACAAGGCGCGCTCCGCGGGCTTCGCGGATTGCCATGCCGCTCCACACGAGAGCAAGACCGAGCAGGTAGACGTTGTGCCAGGCAACGGTGGGCAGGTGCACCCACATCCGCTGCCAACCGTCGTACTCATTGGGTCGACTGACGAACCAGTCCGCGGGAAGCAGCAGCGGATCTGTCGTGCTCGGGAGGTCGATCCGCATCGGTTGAACTTGGGCCGGGGCCACCGAGTGCGGTCCGGCAATGTTCCAGACCCAGTAGAACCCGCCCGCAAGAAACCAGACGACCGACCCGACGATCATCGCCGGTGCAAGCCTGCGGAGAGTCCGGCCGAGGGCAACGCCCGACGCGCCCGCGACTGCGATGAGCAACGGAGGTTGCATCAGTTCGACGAAGGAGTGCAGGGCCGAGTCGGTTCGTCGGGGCGCTTCTCCGATCCAGAATCCACCTTCGACCCGGGACGCGATCGTGATTCCGATGCCAACCAGGATGCTGAGGGAAATCGGCACAACGAGTCCGGCAAGCCTGGCCAGGTTACGTTGCTCGGCTCCGAGTGGAGTTCCGTCTGCGGGGCCCGCTGGGTTTGCTGACCGGTCGGTTCCGCCGATCTGTAACGCCGCGATGAACGTTCCGATGATGAGTGGCAGGAAGCTGAGCGGCACGGCGTTTTCGTATGTTTGGCCAGACCACGAGTCTTCCGGGTTGGCGCCAGAGCGGAGGGCGAACGCTACGGTTCCGGCCAGTCCGATCCACAACGCCAGTCGTCGCAGGTATCGCCTCGCTTCGATACTCGTAAGTGCACGAATCGAAGTTTTGCGGGGAAGTTCACGCTGAAGCGTGGGTGGATCGAGGGACGTCATGCCGCCACACCGGGTTGAATCGTGAGGAGCAGATACGCGTCCTCGATCGTGGGCTCGACCAGATCGGCGCCCGCAGGCGGAGTGCCGATGTTGCGGACCTCGCCCTCACTTCCGGCTCGCGAACACCGCGCCCGCGGGTCAGCGACGTCCTCCACCCAGACGCGGCCCGACGCGCTTGCGGCAAGGGCTGTTGGTGTCCCATCGAAACGGATCTGCCCCCGGACAAGCACCAGAACCCGTTGGCACAACGTCGTGACTTCTTCCGTGTGGTGCGTCGACATGACGACGGTGCAATGGGTTCGCGCCAGATGAATGATCGACTCGAGGCGGATCCGCTGTTCCGGGTCGAGTCCTGCCGAGGGTTCGTCGAGCACGAGCAGCCGCGGCCTGCCGAGTATCGATGCGGCCAGTGCCACTCTGCGCTGTGTCCCACTCGAGAGCTTTCGGATTCGCCGGTGCATGTCTGCTTCGAGGCCGACGGCGCTCAGCACCCGACGAACCTCCTCGCGCCGAGCATCGCGGTCGTTGATCTCCTTCAACACGGCGACGTAGTCGACCAGATCGAAGGCACTGAAGCCGGGGTAGAGGCCTACTGTCTGGGGAAGATAGCCGAGCTGTCGACGGATCGCGAGTCGTTGGGTGAGGTGGGTCGGGTCGAGTCCGAAGATCCGGACGTCACCCTGATCGGGGCTCAACACCGTGCCCAGCAACTGCAAAAGGGTGCTCTTTCCGGCACCGTTCGGACCGAGGACTCCGATGACCTGCCCGCCACCTTCCCACGTCAGATCATCCAAGGCTCGGGTGGTGCCAAAACGTTTGCGCACTCCGGCAAGTGCGAGCTCGCGATCCATCACAGCCTCCACGCCGGAGTGGCATCGCGTCGCCGATAGCAGATCATGACGGCGGCGAAGGTGGCGCCCATCAGCACCCACGCGGGAGTCTGCCGGTTGGTCATCAGACTGTGGAGGGCTTCGGTCGTGGGCGCCGTTCGGTGGTCACGGGTCCAGTCGAAGACCAGGGCCGCCCACCCAACCATGAGCGGCGCGGCGACCCGCGTCGGGTTGAGTAAGGTGGCGCTCGCGAGGATGATCGCGGCAAAGGCGACTCCCGGAAGAAGCCACAGCGTCACCATGTCGAACGGCATCGTGGTGAGCGCGCTCGCGGCCACGCCGCTCGCCAACGAAAGCACTGTGGCAAGAAAGGCTCGCAGCAGGGAGAGCCTCGCGCCGGCGAGCGGAGTTGCTTCGGTGAGTTCGCCGGCCGGATCACTGCCCGGCTGGAACGCGATCACGGCCGCCACCACTGGTGCGAGAGGAGCCAATGCGAGCAGCACGGGCAGCGACCAGTGCGGAGAAGCCACACTCACCACTCCCACGGCGACGAGAAGGGCCGCGGTGACTCCGAGAGTCGCGGCCAACAGAGGAGGGCTGGCGACGGACACGTGAAGCGTCCGGGTGGTCGACCGGAACGGCCTTCTGGGTGTGTCGATGCAATCGGCGATACGAGCCCACATCTGCTCGGTGTGCGGCATTGCGTCGGTGGCCGAGTGGACAGATCGGCGCTCCGCGGCCAGGGTCGTACGGCAGTCGGCGCAGGCGACCAGATGAGCTTCGATCGAGGCCGCGATCAAGGCCGGAGACGCGTCGGCGAGGTAGTCCCGCAGCTCGTCGCTGGTCACATGCCAGGGATTGGTCGTCTTCATATCAGAGCCTCCCGAAGCTCTCGTTTTGCCCGCATCATGCGAGTCTTGACGGTGCCGCTCGGAATGCCGAGGAGTCGCCCGGCCTCCGCGCAGGTGAGACCGTCGAGCACCGTTGCCTGGACCACCGAGCGCAATTCCGGCGACAATCGGCGCAACGCCGCTCCGATGTCGCCATGCTCGACGGCGACCAGTAGTTCTTCCTCAGCCGACACGGCGTCGGGCGACCGTTGCGACCGGAGCCGCTCGATCAGCGGTCGCCGCGGACGCACGGCGTGGAGAAGTGTCCGAATGCCGATCCCCCAGATCCACGCGGCAACCGGACCGGTGTTGGTGAAGCTCGATGCGTTCCGCCACACCACCACGAACGTGTCCTGAACGACTTCCTCGACCACGCTTCGGTCACCGCAACGATGGCCCAGTCGGGCGGAGAGCCAAGGTTCGTGTCGATCGAACAACTCACGCAAGGCCCCCCGGTCGCGCTCGACGACGGCGGCAACGAGTTCCTCGTCGCTTCGCTCGTCTCGCACACCGCAAGCCATGCATCACTGTGCCACTCTCTTGCCTTTGCGGTTCGCCCGACGCGGGTGGGCCTTGCTGGCTGCGACCGCGGCTGATTACAAGTTCACCGGTGTGGCCGCAACGGTGAAGGCTGGCATAACCACGTTGACGCTCAAGAACTCCTCGAAGGGCGAGACCCACAACATGATCGTGATTCGACGCGCGCCAGCCAGAAGGACCCGGTCCCCAAGGTGCTCTCGTCCCCGAACCCGGTCGGCCTTGAAGTCATTGGCTTCGTTGGTGACAACAAGCCTGGTGAGACGAAGTCGTTTGTGGCGAATCTCACGCCGGGCTCGTACATCTTCGTCTGCTTCCTCCCCGTCGGCGGTGCTGCCACGGGAGCGCCACACTTCACGAAAGGTATGTACGGCGAGTTCACGGTGAAGTAACGCTCCTTGCGTACGCAGTCGTCTGAGTGACGGCTCAGAGGCTGCGAAGGAACTTGACGACGTTGTCGCCCCAGCTACGAATGTCCGTGACGGTTTGCGCAAGGTGCAACGTTGAGCGAGGGAGTGTCTCGCGCAGCGTCTCCGCGGTGGATACGGGATGCCCGGGGTCGGTGTCCCACGCAAGGATGAGGGTCGGGATGTCGAGGGTCCGCAGAGCGTCGATTGGCGGCAGGTCCGACGCGGCGGCGCCTTCGAGCACGAACGGCAGGAGTTCCTCCGAAATGTCGGCGGGCGGCGAGCGGTACTCGGGGTACTCGGCGAGTATCGGAATCATCGGGAGTTTCCGCACCGCTTCCACGTAGCGAGCCTTGCCCTTGGACCGGACGAAGGACGCCGAGTTCTCGTAGATCTCCCGCTGCCCGGCCCGCGTTTCCCACGCGGTGGGTGGAATGACAAGGACGAGCGCTCGGGCGGATTGCGGGTTCCGGACAGCGGCGTGAAGCATGGTCGCGGCACCCATCGATGCTCCGCCCAGCACGACAGGTGCCCCGCCCAGCGTCTCGTGCAGGGCGAGCGCATCGGTGGCCAGCGAGGACCACTGGTACACGGTCGGATCAGCCGTGCCGGCGGATTCGCCATGACCCCGCGCGTCGTAGCGGACGAACTCGAACCCGGCGGTCGACACATCGTCGGCAATGGTCCAGAGACGACGGGTGTCCTCGTTGGCTCTGCTCGACATCAGGCCATGGCCCCACAGCACAAGAGGGCCATCCCCCCGTCGCTCCACCGCCAGTTCTGCGTCGCGGATCCTCACCCACGGCATCTTGGCACGAACCCGCAGCATGCCTGTTGGCTGCTTCGACGCGCCCGCAAAGACGTGCGTAGGGTGAGCCGAATGAGCAACGGTCCGAGCACGAGCTTCTCACCATCCTCCGCCGATACCGTCACCATGGCTGACGGGCGAGTAGCCCATCGAGAACACATCGCCCAGTCCGATCGGCTGGTCCGCCGGTTCTACGAACTGCGGCCGGGGGTGTGGTGTCTCGTCGGGAACGGGCTGTCGAACCAGACGTTCGTGAAGGGTCCGGAGGGGATCATCGCCATCGACACCGGTGAGTCGGTTGAGGAGATGACCGCCGCGCTTCGCGAGCTGCGGAAGGTCACCTCGACCCCCGTCGTCGCCGTGATGTACACCCACTTCCACTACGTCGCCGGAACACGGGCGATCCTCGATGAGGACCCCTCCCGTTCGATTCCTGTGTGGGGCCACTCACGTATCGCCACCAATCGGGTCCGCGCATCTTCGGAGATCGGCCCGGCGTACTCCCGGGGACTGGTCGAGCAGTTCGCGTTGCAATTGCCCGATGATGGCCCAGACGGAATCGTGAACGTCGGGCTCGGCCAGTTCTTCCGCAGTCCGGCGCACGCTCCGTTCACGCCCGGTTACGTCGATGCGGATCACACGTTCGACGACGCCTGTGCGATCGCTGTTGCGGGGCTCGAAGTGCATGTGAACCCGGCGCCGTCCGACGCTGATGACTCGGTGACGTTCTGGTTTCCGTCGCTCGGACTCGCGGTGCACAACCTCGTGTGGCCGGTGCTCTTCAACGTATTCGCGATCCGCGGCGAGGAGTATCGGGATCCTCGGGTGTTGCTGACTGGTATCGACCACCTGCTCTCGCTCGAGGCCGAACACCTTGCCGGCGCGCACGGGCCGCCGATCAACGGGGCCACGGAGATCCGCGACCGGGTGACGAAGTATCGCGATTCGCTGCAGTTTCTATGGGATCAATCGGTGCGGGAAATCAATCGAGGTCTGACATGTCCAGAACTCGCTGCTGCGGTTCGGCTACCGGCGCTGTACGAGCAGGACTACCTCACGACCCAGTTCTACGGTGTGGTCGAACATCACGTGCGTCAGATCCGCACCGGTCTGTTCGGCTTCTTCGATGGGTACGAGGGCGACCTCTTCCCCCTTCCGACCGGCGAACGATGTCGTCGTCTCATCGAGGGCTTTGGTGGACGCGAAGCCGTGCGTGCCCAGGCACGAGCTGCATTGGAAGCGGATGAT
>JANPDB010000777.1:0-3535 GCA_031431255.1 Acidimicrobiia bacterium
TTGCTCTCAGAGCAACGCAGAGCCCGAACTTCGCGGAGCCCAAGCACGAGCCGGCGGGGGCGTGATCATGTTCCCCCGTGCGTGCGCTCCGTACCCCCAGCTCGGCATCCTCCCGACGACGGTCTCCGATCCCGCTGAGGCTCTCGACCGGGTCACGCTCGACGGTGCCGTGATCGTCTCCGGCGTCGGTCGCACCGCCGAAGATGCGCGCCTCCTGGGGCATCGCATCTTCGGTGACTCCGTCCTCGCCATTCCTGATGCTGCCGAGGTGCGCGAAGGCGGGATACAGGATCGGCGTCCGGCCGGGCTGACCCTGCACACCCGCTCCAACCTCCACACCGACGGGTTCAGCTACGGCAACCTCTACCCCGACTACTTCCTGCTGCTCTGCGAGCAGGACTCGCCAGATGGAGGAGAGTCGTGTCTGATTTGCGGCCCAGGGCTTGTGGACTGGGCCCGTGCGCAGCCCCGCGGGCCCCAGTTAGTAGATCGTCTCCCACACCCGCCCCTCGATCAAACCGAGCCGGGCAAGCGCAACGCCACCGGCCCCATGGTCGGCGTGTCCGATTCCGGTCGCGCGATGTTCCGCCGCTTCCCGGAACAGCAACCGACACACGATGCCTCCGAACCGGAGACGGACTGGGCGATGATCGCCGCCTGGCACACGCTCATCGACGACCTCAGCCTGTTCTGTCCCCGCTTCAAGCTCGAACCGGGTCAAGCCGTCGTGATCGACAACTACCGGCTCTTCCACGGCCGGGAGTCGTACTCCGACATCTCCCGCTGCATGTGGCGTCTCTGGGTCTGGACAACCGAAGGGCAGGGTCTCCCCGAGGGCCTGTTGCACTCCGACAGCCGCTTCGCCGGCGTCACTCCCTGAGCGCGGCGTTCGGCTGGTCTATAGCGTTGGGGCGGGGTCTGTGGTCAGCACGTCTGCGGCGCGAATCGAAGCCTCGGACGCCAACTGGGCATCGTAGAATTTCGTGAAGGCAAATCGCCCGTAGACCATTGCGCCGACGATGGTGAGAGCGAAGACACAGACGCCGATGCTGAACAACAGGGTCTGACTCATTCGGTGTCCGCGCGCCCGCCCAGGAGGAGTGCACCAGCGGAGAGGATCGAAGGGACCCAGAGACCGACGAAGATCCCTTGTTGCTCGTGGCCGTTGAACCATAACGAGACGGAAAGGATCAGCGACACGAGGCTGGCGATGACGAAGATCAGCTTCGCTCGCACGATTGGCCGAGCAAGCAGAGCTTTCGCAACTTCTGACTTGGTCAACACCGGTTTAGCGGCATCCATGGACGACCTCTTCGGCTCGGATCTGACTCGGGGTGCTTTTCAACACGCCCGAATTGTACTCGGAAGGTAGTGATCTGATCTGGATCGACCTCACAATTTCGAAAGCTGACGTTCTGCGGCGTCGAGCCCATTGCCGATGGCAAAGAACGTCGGCGCCCACAGCCCGACGAAGATCCCGAACCGTTCGGCGTGGGGAGCGTCCTTGTCCTTCTTGCTGTTCCAAATGGCGATGCTGGCAGCGATCGAGAGCAAGCCTGCGGCGTAGGACATTCCGGAGGTGAGGCCGAGGGTGCGGAATTTCGAGATCATTGTGTGGCTCCGATTGAGGTAGATGCTGCTTCGTCATGGGCGCTCTTCATTCGAGCTATCTTGAAAATGACCAGGCCGAAAGCGGCCTTGGCAAGAATGTCGGCGATCGAGTAGCCAGACTGGCGGAGTACGAATCCTCCGGCGCCTCCGAAGAACGAACCGCCGAACACCGGGAACAGGTAGGCGATCGGATAGGCGCCCCACAGTCCAAGGATCATCCACCGCAGCATCGACATCGTGTGGCGCACGTCGGCCGGCTGGCTCTTCATGGCAACGCTCAGCTCGACAAAGAGGACGTAGACGACGTAGAGGAACGGGATGGTCGAGAGCAGTCCCCACACAATGCGAGGTCCATTGCTGGTGGCGACTTCGCCCGGGTAGCCGAGTACGATCATCGCCGTCGCTGCCGGCACCAGCTTGAACAGCAATTTCTTCTGGACCGCCTTCGCCAACGCAAGCACGGCGACCGTCTCGAGAAGCAGCAACGGCACGGTGAGTAGCCAGTCGACGTACCGGTAGCCCTCGTTGAATTTCACGGCGGAGAGCATGTGCGGTGACGACGGTGTCGCTCCAGCGGGGTACGACTCGCGGAAGTTCTCGAAGATGCGGAAGTAGTGATACGCAGCGATTCCGCACACCATCGCGGAGACGGTGACTGCGTTCCTGTACGCGGGTCGAACGGTGGAACGGGAGACGAGCAGATAGAGGGAGGTGAACGCCATTGCGGCGAACACCAACGAGAACAGGTTATAGATCAGAGCGAACTGCGAATCCGAGAGCTCGGTGATATTGACGGTTGCGGCGATGGTCATGGTCGTGTCTCTCCTGGGGAAATTCCTAGCGGCAAGAACTTCTCACGAGACCTCCTGCAACCGTTAAAAATCAGAAAACCCAACAGAAAACCTCGTCGTAGGCGATCCTCGCCCTTCGCGTCAGACTGGGCGGGTAGTCCCCGACGCCAGAGAACGGAGCCGTCTTGATTGCCCTGCCCCGGAACGCCGTACCCCAACCAACGCGGCGATGCAGCGTTCGTGGCGTCGCTTCGCTCGCCTGCGCCTTGCTCCTCGTCGCTCCAGCCGCAAGCGCACAGACCGTTCCCGGCATTGTCCCTGCCTCGACTGCGTTCACGTCGAAGGACCTTCGAGTCGAGCTCGGTTTCCCGTCGAACACCGTTCCGTCGAACGTGACCGGCTTTCGCGTCAACCTCTTCTGCACGGCGTCGCCCGCCACCTTCGATGGCACCTGGACCGCCATCGTCACGTTTGGCCTGACCGGGACAGCTGCGACGGTGCCGACGCCGTTCACCAGCACCACCCAATGTGTGATCCGGCTCACCGTGCTCGGTACAGGGAGTCGTCCTCTCGTTCTCACGAGCAACTCGGTCGACTCTGCGAACGTGACCATTCGGTACCTCGACGCGGTCGACGGCGTTGCAGTCGACCCGGCGACGGTCATCGAATTCGGTCCGATCGTGGTGAAGGATTTCTCGACGATCCGCTTCGGAGCAGCGGCCCCGGTGCCGACCACCACGACGGCCTCGACGACGACCACCACGACCACCTCGACCACAACCACATCAACGACCTCGACGACGGTGGCTCCGACGACCCGGCCCTCAACCATTCAGCCGACCACGACCACCGCTCGTCGTCCGGTTCGCTACCTCCGGGTCTGCGTGAAGCGTGTCAAGGGTCGGTGCACGGTGACGCGTCTCGTGCGTCGGTAGCCGCTCCCGCGTCCGGCCTGCCGTCGGGCGAAAATGGCGGGTCCACTAGCCTTGAATCCCCGTGTCGCTGCGTCCTCTCCCCGCCCTGCTCCGCGCCGACACCGGTCTCGTCGACCTGTTCGGCTCACGAACGGCAACCATCGGCGTCGCCGATCCGGCCCGTGCCTACCTGCTGGCCGGCCTGGCGGAACTCGGCGG
>JANPDB010000778.1:0-5153 GCA_031431255.1 Acidimicrobiia bacterium
GATCCACGCCCATGCAGTTCGCCTTGCTCTGCCAGGTGCGGTCCTCGAGGGCCTGGATTGGAGTCGTTCTCTGCATGTGGGTCCTCGTTGTGCATGGTGCGCCCCGTGGGTGCGCACTCGTGTCGGTCGGATGGATGGATGGATGGGGCTCGAAACGGTTGGTCATCCGGCGGCGGCTGGACCGAACGGTGATGACCGCATCGAAGCAGGCCGTCGGCGAGCCGCCGACACTTCCCCCGAGCAGGTCAGTTCCGCACGAATGCCGAATGACACAGGTGTCATTCTCGCTTGTCGCGGGGCAATCCGCAAGTGGAACCTTGCTTTTGCTCCCTAGCGCGGCTAGGTGCTGCCTCGGGGCGCCTCGAGGCTTTGATGAGACGAGTGCCACACGCCGGTCCCGAAAACGCATAAAGTGCACCGCTTGGTACCGAGATGTTCTCGGATCCATCAGGGGAGAAACACCTATGAAGAAGACTACGAGCGCCGCGCTCTTATTCGGCGCCCTGGCGATGTTCGCCGCTGGTTGTTCCTCGGACAGCGCGGATACCACCGCCGCACCTGCCGAGACTGAAGCTGCCGCTACGGAGGCTCCGGCTACCGAAGCAGCCGCAGCCGAGACCGAAGCAGCCGCCGAAACGGAAGCCGCCGCTGCCGAGACTGTCGCCGCTGCCGAAGGCGGCACCGCCGGCTTCATCCTTCCGGACTCGAAGAGCTCCGACCGTTGGGAAACCTCGGACCGTCCGGCCATCGAGAAGGCCTGCGCCGCTGCCGGCATCAAGTGCCTGATCCAGAACGCTGAGGGCGACAAGGCCAAGATGGCCACGATCGCCGACCAGATGGTGACCGACGGCGCGAAGGTTCTCGCCATCGTGAACCTCGACTCCGAGTCGAATGTGCAGATCCAGACCAAGGCTGCCGCCGCTGGCGTCAAGCTGATCGACTACGACCGCTTGACCCTCAATGGCAAAACCGACGTCTACGTGTCCTTCGACAACGTGGCCGTCGGCACCGCTCAGGGCGAAGGCATCATCAAGTGCCTCGGTGGCGCCGATGCCGCCAAGGGCAAGAACATCATCCAGCTCAGCGGTTCGCCGACTGACAACAACGCCACGCTGTTCAAGCAGGGCCAGGACGCCGCGATCAAGGATTCAGGCATCAACGTTGTTGGTAGCGAAGCCGTACCGGACTGGGACAACCAGAAGGCCGTCCCGATCTTCGAGCAGCTCCTCACCAAGGCCGGCGGCAAGATTGACGGCGTCCTCGTCGCCAACGACGGCCTCTCCGGTGCCGCCCAGACTGTCCTCGCCAAGAACGGCCTCGCCGTCCCGGCCACCGGCCAGGACGCCACCGTCGACGGCCTGCGCGCCATCCTCAACGGCACGCAGTGCATGACCGTTTACAAGCCGTACCCGGCTGAGGCAGAAGCAGCCGTTGCTGCCGCCGTCGCGCTGCTCAAGGGCGAGGCTCCGGCCACCAACGCCACGATCAACGATGGCACCCGCGACATCCCGTATGCCCAGGCTGCCATCCAGTCCATCTACATCGACAACGTCAAAGATGTCGTCACCACCGGTGGCGCAAAGCGTGAGGATGTCTGCAAGGACATCGAAGACAAGTGCACGGCCGCCGGAGTCTGATTCTCCGATAGCGCTGTTGTTGGCCCGACCGTGACCAACGGTCGGGGCAAGATCTGACGATGGCCCACCCTTCGGGGTGGGCCGTCGTTCGTTTTCCGGACGGCCCGACTCCACGACGGATCCCCGAAGCACACGCAGTGGTGCGTCGAGCGGCCCATGGACACCCCTGACGAAGGGCGACTACGCTCCGTGGTGATGGCGCGTTCACCGTTGCACCGAGACTCATCAACCCCGGGCAGCGGAACCGGTCCCTCGACACCAAGGTTGCGTGGGGTCCAGGCCTGGCTTGGCGTCATCGTGTTGGCGTCGTCGACGATCGTCGGGGCCGTCGCCGTCGGCATGCCGCTCGGCGAGCGAGCAACCGCGCAAACCATAGCTCCGCTGCCACCTCCCGTCAACGAGTCGCTACCGCATGCCCACACCGCGATCGACTCCTCCCAGTTGACCAAGGCCGAGGAGGACGCGCTGGTCGCCCGGGTGGAGCGCGAGGGCCTCGGTATCCGACCCGACATCGTCGCCCGCCGGTCCGGGCGGATCAGCGCCGCCGCTGCGGCTGCATCCACGGCCGCCACCACCGGGTCCTGGGAAGGCCCGTACGACTGGCCGGTTCTGGGTGTCTTTGTCACCCTTCTTCCGAACGGCAACGTGTTGGCGTACGACTCGGTGAACGACCTGCGCACCGAGGCGTCGACCGAGCACCGCTTCACGCGGGCGATGATCTTCGACCCTTCGACGAGGGCCATCAACCGGGTCGACGAGACCCTCGGATTCAACATCTTCTGCAGCGGCCTGGCCAAGCTCGCCAGCGGGCTGGTGTTCACGGCCGGCGGCAACCTCAACCAGGCGCTCGACGGCATCGATCGGAGCACCACCTTCGACTGGACGACGAACGCGTGGACAGAGGGTCCACGCATGTCGCAAGCCCGTTGGTATCCATCGGTCACGCCTCTGCCGAACGGTGAGATGTTGGTGACCGGCGGAGGACCGGCACTCTCCGAGGTCCGCAGGGCCGACGGAACCTTCCGTGCGCTTACCAACGCGTCTCAGGCGATCTGGGCGAAGCGCGAGTACCCCTGGCTGGTGCCGGCCCAGAACGGATCCGTCGCCTACATCGGCCCTGAGGACCAGATCGGCGCACTCGACACCAACGGCGCCGGCCTCTATCTGGCCCGAGCCGCACGCGACGGCAAGAAGCGGTCCTACGGGAGTTTCGCGGCATTTGCGCCGGGCAAGGTCCTCGTGTCCGGCGGTGGCTTCTTCGACAACACGTCAGTGGTCGTCGACCTGGCGACCGGTGCGACAACGCCGACCGGCCCGATGGCCCATCAGCGGCGCCAGCACAACCTCACGGTGCTCGCCAACGGCACGGTCCTTGCGACCGGTGGTCTCGAGAACACCACCGAGAGTCTGGCCAGTCTCACCGCCGGGGTCTACGACGCCGAGATCTACGACCCGGCAACCGGCCTGTGGCGAACCGTGGCTCCCCAGGAGCGCTCCCGGCAGTACCACTCGTCCGCGCTGCTCCTCCCTGACGGACGGGTGCTCAGCTCCGGCGGTGGCATGTGCGGCGTGTGCGATGCGATCGGCTACTTCCAGCGCAATGCCGAGATCTACTCCCCGCCGTACCTGTTCGCCGCCGACGGGTCACCGGCGGTACGACCGGTCATCACCGCGCTCGCCGGCCAACTCAACTGGGGTTCGTCCTATCCGCTGGCGACGCCGACGCCATCGAAGATCTCCAAGGTCGCTCTGGTTCGGATGGGATCGGTCACCCACTCCGTTGACATGGAGCAGCGCTACATCCCGTTGTCGTTCACCGCCGGAGCCACCGCGTTGTCCGTGACCGCTCCGGGCAACGCAAACGCCGCGGCGCCGGGCTGGTACCTGTTGTTCGCGATCGACGACCAGGGCGTCCCATCCATCGCCGCCAAGGTGCAGATCGGTTCGTTCGCACCGCCGCCGACCACGACCACGACCACGACCACGACATCCACATCGACGACCACGACGACACGTCCGCCGACCACCACGACCCTGCCGCCTACGACCACCACCACCACGACCGCGTCGACGACGACCACGAGCCCCCCGACCACAACCACGTCGACGACGACCACCCGCCCGCCAACCACCACCACGACCGCGCTGGTGACCACAACCACCACGCGTCCGCCGACCACGACAACCACCACCGTGGCGCCATCAGCGGGGACGGGCGTGGTCTACGACAACGGGCTGCGCAACGGTTGGCTGAACTGGTCGTGGGCCGTGGCCAACCTCTCGGCCCAGGGAGGCCGGACAGGGACGGCCATCGAGTTCGAGCCCGACTCGTGGCGGGGCCTGTATCTGCGCTCGGACGCACTTCCCGTCGCGTCGACCGGCGTCGACCTCTGGATCAACGGTCGCGGCGGCAACCAGTCCGTTCGCATCATCGTGAGCCAGAACAGCGCACTGCTCGGGGAGTTGGTCGTCACCGGCCTCGGGACAGGATGGCGGCAGGTGAACATCACCACGAGCCGTCCGGTGGCAATCGGAACCTCGCTCGATCTGATCCTTCAGGACTGGAGCGGCGGTGACCAGCCACCGGTCCTCATCGATGACATCAGCCTCCGGACGACTGCGACGCCAACGACAACCACGACCACGGTGGCACCGACGACGACCACCACCACCGTCCCCGTCACCACCACGACGAGGCCGGCCGTGACGACCACGACGATCGCCCCGGTCACCACGACCACGAGCACAACAACCACGACCACCAGCACGACAACCACCAGCACGACGACCACGACGATTCCTCCCGCCGGGTCGACCGTCCGGACCCTCTACGCCGATGCCTTCGTCGATGCCAACAACTGGTCTTGGGCACAGAACAACCCGGCATCGACCAATCCGGTCAAGGTCGGCTCGCGCGCTCTGGCGGTCACCACCTCGCCGTGGACGGCGACCGTGTTCAACCTCAAGTCGCCCCTCGCAATCACTGCGCCGACCAGGCTGGAGTTCTGGATCCACGGCGGCTCGGCCGGAAATCAATCGCTGACGATCCAATTCTTCGACGGATCGACCACTCGTGGTTCCCTGCCGATCAGTACATCGCTCGGCGGACCCATCCCGGCCAACGCGTGGTCGAAGGTCAGCGTCGATTTGGCGGCCCTCGGAATCACCAGCGGACAGATCACCGATGTGAACGTCTGGTACGGGGTCGGCGACCCGGGAAGTCCGTACTCACTCGACGACGTCCGCCTCGTCAGAGGCTGACAGCGACCTCGCCGACCGAGTCGTGCGCGGCATGCACGCGCTGACCGAATAGCGCTAGAACAGACGCCGAGCAGTCGCTCGTTGCATCGAATCCCGAGTCTGAGCCAGCGTCCGAGGGGGACACCACCATCGTGAGTGACACGAAATCGATCCTGCAGCTCGCAGGAATCAACAAAAGCTTCGGAGCCGTCCACGTGCTCCACGACGTCGACTTCGCGGTGTACCCCGGCGAGGTCACGGCCCTCGTCGGTGACA
>JANPDB010000779.1:0-14678 GCA_031431255.1 Acidimicrobiia bacterium
GCTGCGGACGCAGCTCGGCAGCCCCCTGCAGCGCTTCCCGTGCTCGGTCGAGGTCGATGCCAGAGCTGTCGGCCGGGAACTTGTCGACCACTTCCTGCAGCAGCCCTCGAGCCGCATCGGGCTCGCCGCGCCGGAAAAGCAATTCGATCATCGGCTGGATGGCCCTCAGTTCCAGGCTCGGCGATGCCTGTTGTCTCGCCAGTTCGATCGCCTGCTGGGCGCGCCGCTCAGCCGCTGCCAGTTCGGCCGTCGTCGCCTCGGGATCAGTTGTCGCTTCGGCGAGGCCGAGGTGGGCGAGGGCCGCCGAGCGATGGAGCTCGGCCGTGTAGAAGTGTTGTCCGGTCGGCTCCGCCATCGACTCGCCGAATGCGACGTACCCGGCTGCCTCGGCGTACTCACCCTTCTTCGCGTACATCTCCGCCACGACGGCCATGCAGCCCGGTGCGCCAATGCCGGTTCCCAGTCCGGCCAGGATGCCGATGCCACTGACCACCATGTCGAACGCGTCCGGATCGCCCCGCTCGGCCATCGCCCAGGCGAGCGTGTAGCGCGACAGCCCTTCGATCGGCAGGAACCCGTGCCGCTCGGCGATCGCCTTCGCGCCGAGCGCCCACTTCTCGACACGCTCGGGGTCGTTGAGCATGATGCCGAGCATGCTGAGGTACGCCTGCGCGTAGGCCTGCTGGTAGACGTCGGGCTCCGCAAGGGCATGTGCGATGCAGCGATCCGCCAGTTCGCCGGCCAGGTGAGGTTGGCCCATCGCCCAACAGCCGACCGCGCCGTACGTCATGGCGATCACTCCGTGTTCCATGCCCATCGCGTAGCGCGCGTTCGTCGGATCGTCGGGCCGGTACAGGGCGAGTACCCGATCGGTGTGCCGCTTCACCTCGGTGTAGTGACCGGTCCAGAAGCTGATCTGGCAGAGGGCACGGTGAGCCAGCAGCTCGGAGCGTTCGTCGCCGTTGCTGGCGGCGAGATCCAGCAACACGTTGGCCACCTCGGCCGCGTCGTCGAAACGTACCGAGCTGAGGCGGTGCTGAGCCAAGCCGTGCAGGCCCTCGGCGTACGGGTCTCCGGTCTCACCCACGCGCTGGCACAGCTGGACGGCGCGGGTGTAGACGTCGCCCACCAACGGGGAGGAGAAGGCTTGTGTCAGGCCGAGCACAGCGGCAAGCTCAAGCTGCAAGCCGAGTTCGTGGTGGTCGCGTTCGGCGCCTTCCGGCATTGTCGTGACGAGGCCGATGGAGTGGCGGTATCGGGCCGCAGCCTCCTCCAGCGCGGCGCGCCCGCGTGCCGCGCGAGCGGCTTCGAGGTACTGCTCGACGGCAGCGAGCGCCTCTCCCGCGTGTTCGAGGTGGTGACCGACGACCTCGGGGCGACCTTCCGGCGCGTCGGCGAAATCGCGCTGCAACACCTGGGCGATTCGGAGGTGCTCGGCCTGCCGGCGTCGGCGCAGCATGGACTCCTGCGCTGCGTCCTGTAGCAACGCATGCCGGAACAGATAGATCGATCGGTCGCCGACACCGCGGCGGGCCACGAATCGGCCGTCGATCAGTTCGCCGAGCACTTCGTCGAGGCGCGGCACATCGGGGAGCACCGCGGCGAGCAACTCGGCCGAGAACTGGCGGCCGAGCAGTGACGCGACCTGCACGACCTCCTTGGCCGTCCCGAGACGGTCGAGCCGTGCAGTCAGCAGGTCGACGAGCGTGTCGGGGATCTCGGCACCGGTGAACTCGGCACCTGTGATCTTGCCGTCGGCGATGCTGTGCATCAGCTCCTCGGCGAACAGCGGAACACCGTCGCTGCGCAGTGCGATCTGCGCACGCTGCAACTCGGTGAGTTCGGAGCCGGCGGCGAGTTGCTCGATCAGCTGGTTCACCTCGATGAGCGTCAGTGGTTCGAGGTCGATGATGCGGACGCTGTCGGGCCAGGCTTGCTCCGAGGGGCGGGTGGTGCCGATCAGCAGCAGTGGATGGCCCTGAGCCCGACTGGTCACCAGATCGAGCAGCTCCATCGTCGACGGGTCGTACCAGTGCAGGTCTTCTGCCACCATCACGGTGGGGATGGTGTCCGCGATGGCGATCCACCACGTACAGATCGCGTCGAGGGTGCGGCGTCGCCGTTCATCGGCGCTCATCGACGCATCGGCAGGCGGCGTCAGTTCGAGGAACACGCTCAACAACTCGATCGTTGCTGCGTCGGTGATGCCGACCGCGGCCAGCGAAGCGGTCAGGACCGGAAGTGCCTCGGGCCCGGGACTGATGTTCAGGATGGCATAGATCGCGTCGACGACCGGATGAAACGCCGTGTGGCTCATCACTGCCGAACCATGAATGGCGAACCACGCATGTCGGGTGTCGTTCAGCTGCTGGCGCAGCGAGTACGCGGCGCGGCTCTTCCCGATACCGGCCTCGCCGCGCAGCACCACCATGCGTCCGTCGCCCGCGGCGGCAGCTTGCCAGTGCTGCGCGAGCTCGGCGAGCAGGGTGTCGCGGCCGACCAGCGGGCTGAGTGGATGGGTCCCGACGGTGAAGCGACCCTGCCCGGGCCGGAGTCCCAGCACCTCGAACACCTCGACCGGGTGGTCGAGGCCCTTCAGCTCGCGCTGCCCCAGCGAGCGCAGATCGACCACGCCCTGCACGCGGCGAGCCGTCACGTCACTGACGGCGAGGCCGTTCACCGGCGCCGCCGACTCGATGCGTGCGGCCTGGTTCAGCGCCTGGCCGACCGCAAGGCGGCCGTCGTTGAGGTCGGATCCGACAGCCCCCAGCACCACGGCGCCGGTGTGCACCCCGATACGCATCTGCAGGTCGTGTCCGAAGTGCGGCAGGATCTCGTGAATGTGCCGGTTCAGTTCCGGAAGCTCTTCGAGGAGAGCCAGCCCGGCCGAGACGGCGCGCAGCGGGTCGTCCTCGTTGGCGATGGGGTAGCCGAAGTAGACGAGCCCGCCATCACCCATCGTGGTGGTGGGCGTGCCGCCGAAGTTGCGGACCACTTCGAGGCAGCGGTGCTGGTACGCCTGCATCGCAATCTGCAGATCCTCCGGGTCCGCGGTCATGGACATCGCCGTCGAGCCCACCAGGTCATAGAACATGGCCGTCAACTGGCGGCGCTCGGCGCCTGGAACGGGAGCGACCGGTGCGGCGGGTTCGCTGGTCACCCGCGCGCCGCAGGAGCGGCAGAACGCGTCGTTCGCGTCGACGGGCGCGTGGCAGGCGCTGCAGTTCAAGGCTGCCCCCCGTGCTGGGGGAAGTGCTGCTCGGTGAGATGGCGGGCGTAGCGCATGACCAGTTCCACCAACTCGAAGCTGAGGACACCGTGGCACCAGAAGGTGTGGTTCTGGCCCTGGATCGCCTCGACCTGGTCGTACCAGCCGATGGTGCCGTGAAAGCCCGTCATGTCGTCGACGCTCACGCGAGGGAAGTACTGCGGCCAGTTCGCATAATGGACGAACTCGTGGAAGACGGATGGGCCGCCCGCTGGCTGCGACTGCTCCGACACCGTGCGGATCTGCGCCTCGCGTTCGGGGTCGCCCAGCATCGGGGCGAGCGGTGCGTAGTAGAGGTTGAGCTCGCTGTCCTTCCACTGCTTGCCGAAGATGTAGGGGCTGCCGTTGGGTGGGGGAAACGCGCCGTTGTCACCGGGTGTGGCGCGCATGGTGTTGACAACCCACCCCCGGAAATCAGTCACTCGTGCGGTGGTGACCGAGTAGCGGTTGAAACGGATGGTGTCGCCGCCGAACAGCTGCTGCTCGGTCTCCGTGGCGTCGAGGAACGACATCGCGGCGCTGGGTGGGCACGACACCACGAGATGGTCGAACACGCGCGGCGCCTGGTCGACCCCTAGGTGAGCGGTATGGACACTGACCCCGTCGGCCGTGCGCACCACTCGGGTCGGCACGGTCTCGTACTCCACCGCGTACCGGGCGGCCACGGTGCTCCACGCGCTGCCGAACCCCTTGACGAACCGCTTCGGCCATCGTTGCGGGATCTTCATACCCGTCATCAGCATGGAGAGGAACCGGCGAGCGTTCAGGTAGCGCAGCGCGTGCGGCGCGGGGATCTCGTCCAAGGTGCCGAAGCCCATCGCCGTGATCGGGATCATGAACAGCTTCTGCAGCGGCGCCATGCGGTTGGCGCGCAGCCAGGGCCCGAACTCGGTCATCAACTCCTTGTGGGCGGCGACGCCGACGTAACCGGGCGCGGCGACCAGCTTGCGGTACTTCCACTGCGCCCCGAAGTAGCGCACCGCGGCGGCGAGGAATGCGAGCATTCCGTGCCCGGCCTGGAGGGTCTTCTGGGCCGACTGCGTTTTGCCGGTGACGGTGTCGAGCGAGGTCTGATTCTGGAACGCCTTGTCACTGACGAACGAAAGGCCGAACTCCTTCGCCAGCGCGCGGACTTCGCGGTAGTCCTTGGTGATGTAGTTCGCGCCGATGTCGAACCACTGGCCCCGGAACTCGACGGAATGGCACATGCCGCCCGCACGATCGAGTTGTTCCAGCACGGTGACGTCGTATCCCGTCTTGGTGAGCAGCCGCGCCATGGCGAGGCCGCCGGGCCCGGCACCGACGACGCAGACCGTGGGTGTGCTCACAGGGTGCCTCTTTCCGCGGGCACGAACGTGCCGTGCAATCCGAATGGGATGTGGTGTGGAACGCGGGCTCTGCCGAGCTCGGTGAACGTCGTGGCATCGAGCACCACGAGCCACGAGGTCGGCTCGTCGCCGCTGACGTCGAGCACCACACTGAGGACCACGCCGTCGTCCTCGGCGGTGGCGCCGTCCTGCGGGACGAACACCGGCTCGCTGGGGAACACGCCGGGTGGACCCCATCGCGTGTCGTTCGCGGTGGTTCGCTGCGTGTCGATCTTCACCAGTTGGTTGTAAAAGTGGCCCGGCGCGTCGTAGCTGAAGCCGTAGGCGTAGCGATACGAGCGCATGCTCTTGCCGTCGTTGATGCGCGGCATCTCGAAAGGTGCGTCGGACAGCACCTGCTGCTGCACCTTGCCGCCGCTCACGGGAACTCGGAAACGTTGCAGCGTGGAGCTCGGGTAACGGCCGCCGTCGGGGCCGAAGACGGTGTTCAGCCGGCCGGCTTCGATCGCCGAGGCGTCGGCATACGCGGCGATGTCGAACACGACCTCACCATGCTCCTCCCACGTATTCGCGAAGTGGAAAGCGAAGAGGGGTGGTAGTTCGAACCGACGCACCACCCGGCCACTGCTGCGTTCGATGAGGTAGCCCTTCGTGGGTTCGTCATCGTGCCACTTGAAGGTCTGGATGAACGGCTTGCCGATGAGCGCGTTGAAGAACAACTGCCACGTGCGGCAACGCAGCGGGAAGGCGGTGAGCACCGCGTAGTGCTCGCTGAGCCCGAAGGCGTGCATCCACGACGGTCGACGATCCTTCACGGTGGCCCACTTGGTGCGCGTGCGCGAAGCCCCGTCCACGTACCACAGCTGGTAACGGCCGAAGATCGGAACGCCCATGGTGCTGAAGCCGTACATCCGCCTCGCAACCGGATCGGGGATCATGTGGCTGCATGTCCAGATCGAGAACATCCGGTCCTTGAACGTGAACGGGCCCTTGGTCGCCAGTGTGTCGATGTCGATCGACAGTTGGGTCGGTGTCTCGCCGACCGCTACCCACTCTTCGTCGAAGCTGGCGACGGTGATGAAGTCGTTGTTCCCGAACTGGAGTGGGAAGTCGACCGTGGTCGCGATCTTCTGCCACAGCGAACGCTTCGGGTCGGTGTCGAACTGGGCGTAGGTGTTTCGGCCGGTGGCATCGACCGACACGCGGTTCCGGCTCTGCAACCACCGGTTGCGGTAGTGCACCTTGCCGTCGCTGATGGCGAAGCGGTGCAGCATGGCGAGCCCGTCGAGCCAGTGGTTGAGCCGCCCGGACTCCGGCATGTTCCACTGGGCCGGGCCGTTGCGGACCAACGCGCCGCAGACCCACGTGGGGATCGTGCCCTGCACCTCGAGGTCGGTGTCGGACTCCTCGAAGAGGTCGGCGAAGCCGGCGTGCAGGCCGGCGCGGGTGGTGTCGTCGGTCATGGCCGGCCGCCGAGGAAGTGAACGCGGACGAGCTCGTCGGAGTACTCGACGATCGGTTCGATCAGCTCGAATGCCATCACGCCGCCGTTGTAGAACGTGCGGTTGGCGCCCTGCATGGCTTCCAGGTCGCGGTACCAGCCGTCAGCGATGTCCTGCACGGTGACGTGCGGAAAGTAGGGGAAGTTGTTCCACGTCTCTGGCTCGGCGGGCAGCTCGATGCCGACCGCAGATGCCAATGCGTCGATGCCCTGCTTGATCTGCGGATCGAACCCGCTGTCCGGCTCGGCTACCGGTGAGTAGAAGGTGACCAACGGGTTGTCCTCGAACTGCTGGGTGATGATCGTGGGTGCGCCGGTTGATCGCTCGGGAATCGGGACGGTGTTGACCAACCGACTGTGGATCTTCTTGTGCTGCACCATGCGCCACGTCGTGATGAAGAACGGGAAGAGCCTGATCTTCTGGAACAGGCGAGTCTCGTCGTCGGTGAGCGTGAGGAACGCAGAGGTGACCTCGGGCTGCAATGGGCAGCACAGGACGAGGTAGTCGTACTCGAGGTCCTCGTCGCGGTAGAGCACGTTGCCGTCCACCTCCACCGGGAAGCTGGCCCGCACGGTCACACTGTCGGGGGAGCGGTCGATCCGTTCGATGGTGACGCCCGTGCGTACGTCCAAGGGTTCGGCGACCCGCGACCAAAACCGTTGGAAGCCGTTCACGAACCGGCGTGGCCACCGGTGGAACGGCATCGAGCCATAGATCATCAGGTCGATCACCGTGCCCACTCGCATGTAGGTGAGGGCGTACGGGGCTCCGATCTCCCGCAAGGTGCCGTAGCCCATGAGCGTGATCGGAATCTCGAACAGCGTCTTCAACGCACCCAGTCGATGGTGGTCGAGCCACTCGTCGAACGACACCAGAAGATCGGGTCGTTCGTGCGTGCGGGCGAAGCCGCTTGCCGGGAGTTCCTTGCCGAGGCGCCAACGGATCCAGAGGTATCGAAGGCATGCCCATCCGAAACCGAACAGGGAGTTGCTGCCCTTGGCGGTCGTCAGGATCGACTGGAACCTCTGGTCCTTCGAGTTCCAGAAGCTCGCGTCGGCCTCTACGTACATCTCGGCGCGCACCTTCTTGGCCATCTTGCGAACCCGCGTGTACGAAGCGGTCACGTAGTTGGCACCGAGGTCGAATGCCTTGCCCTCGAACTCGTAGGTCAGGCACAGGCCGCCCACGCGGGGGAGCTTCTCGAGGACGGTGACGTTGACGAACCCCTCTTGGTGCAGGCGATGAGCGGTTGCCAGCCCGGCCGGGCCAGCGCCCACGATGCAGATGCGCGCCGTCGCCGGCACCCTGTTGGTTCCCATCGACCCTGCCTCCAGAAACTCACTTGGCAGCATGCTCATCAGCGAGCTGTGGGCTCATCGTTACACATCCGGGAAACCGCGCGACTGGCGCTTCGCCCATCGGAGAGTCATCAAGCTCCGGAGGGTTCGGAAGTCCTTCCCGGATTCTTTTCGGACTGCAATTCCGGGCGACGGCCGGTCATCTCCCGGCGCGAAGCTCGGCGACCCGTTCCCGGTGATCGTGGAGGCTCTGGACGCAGTTTGCCTCCATGATTTGCTCCACCCGTTCGAGCGAGCACGGCTGGCCACCTGGGAACACCGGGTCGGCAACGCGGACATGCACGAGCGGACGGTTCCGCCGACGAAGCGCAATACGCGGAAGCCAGCGGTCCTTCTTCCACACGTCGCCGGCGCCGGTGACGCCGACGGCGACGAACGGGCACTGCGACTGCTCCCAGATCTCGGCGACGCCCGGCAGCAGTGGCCCGAGGATGTGGCCGGGCTCCATGGCCTTGATCTCGCCCTCCGGCATGATTGCACACGAGTGTCCGCCGGCGAGCGCAGCAATCGCCACTGCGCTTGCGCCGCTCTTTCGTCCCCCTTCGATGCAGCCGATCGAGCGCAACACGGTGCCGAACACCGGACGTTTGAAGAACACCCGGGCGACGATGAAGCGCGTCGGCCGGTTGAGGCGGTAGCAGGCGATCAACGCCACGAACACGTCGGCCAAGCTCCGATGATTCGCCGCCATCAGCATCGGTTCGGGCGGAACGCTGTCGCGGTGGTCCAGTTCGACGGTCATGAACGGTCGACTCAGCCGATCGACGATCGCGCCGAACCGCATGAACTGACGTTGCCACTTGTCCTGTTGCGTCACGTGCCTGCTCACCCTGTTCGTTGACGTCCGAACGCTAGTGGTGTGTCGCAGCGAAGGCCGATCGGTCAGCTGCGACCGGCGGGCAGGCTACGCCCGTTCGAGGACGCGGATCGGCAGGATGCGGGGACCGCGCACCTGACCGGGAGCCCAGGTCACAGCCGACGGATCCTCGAGGATGAAGTCCGGGAAACGCTCCATCCACACCTGCACCCCGACAGAGAGCTCGAGGCGGGCGAGGTTCGATCCGAGGCAACGGTGGATGCCGAGCCCGAACGCAGCGTGGCGGTTCTCGGCGCGGTCGATCACGAACTGGTCGGCGTCGACAAACGCCTCCGGGTCACGGTTCGCGGCCGGGAAGGGCAGCAGGCACCATTGGCCCTCCTTGAGGACAGTCCCGCTGATTTCCACGTCCTCCTTGACGACGCGGGCCATGGTGACCGGCGCGTAGGCGCGGAGGAATTCCTCGACCGCGGTCGGCAGGAGTTGGGGCTCCATACGCAGCCGGGCCCGGTCCGAGTCCGTCGAGGCGAGGTGGAACAGCGATGCCCCGATGGCCGACCACGTGGTGTCGATGCCGGCGATCATCAGCAACGCGATCGTGCCGCGAACGTGTTCGAACGAGAGCTTGTTGCCGAAGATCTCGGCGTTCTGCAGGAACGTAATGAGATCGTCGCGCGGGTTCTCGAGGTGATCGTGCAGATGTCCATCGAGGTAGTGGTCGAGCTTCTGGAACGCGGCGTGTCGATCCTCCGGCGGCGCGTCGACGTTGCCGAGCGTGTTGTGGATGAACGTCCGGAAGATGTCGCCGTCCTCCATAGGGAGGCCCAGCATGTGGGCGATCACCGCGGGCGGAATGTTCTGGGCGTAGTCCGCGGCACCGTCGACGACCTCGCGTCCTTCCATGTCGTCGATCAGCTTGTGGCAGAGCTCGACGACGCGGGGACGCAGGGCCTCGATCACCTTCGGGCCGAACGCTGGGAGCAGGATCTTGCGGGCGTGCTGGTGGAATGGCGGATCGCTGGTGATCGGCGGGGCACCACCGATCGGCGCAACGGCTTCGGGCACATTGGTCGACACGACGACAGCTCGTGACGTGAAATGGCCGGTGTCGTAGGCGATCGCGTGGATGTCCTCGGCTCGCGTCGGCAGGTACACGCCGTTGAAGCGGTCGCTGTGGGCGACGGGGCAACGCTTGCGCAGGTCGTCCCAGATGGGGAACGGATTGTCGACCCAAACAGGGTCGGTGTGGTCAAAGTCGGTCGCCCAGTCGATGACCGGGGGAGCGGTCCGTACGCGGGTGTCAGTCATCTGGTGCTCGCTTGCTCTCGTCGGGTCAGGGCCAGGTCGGGACAGGTGAATCGGGCGGAGTTACTCGACGACCGAAATCGCGTACTCGGGACAGTTGGCCACCAGGAGGTTGGCCTTGTCCTCGGATCCGGGCGGCACGAGGCCACCGTTGATGACCTGGGCCATACCGAGATCATCGACATCGACGAGTTCGGGGCCAAGCGCGTAACAGCGGTTGTGTCCCTGACATTTCTCCGCGTCAATGACGATTCGCATGATGGACCTTTCGGGAGTCGGCAACAGAACCTGAGTAAATACTCGCATTTCATCGCGCCAATTGCCACCTCATCTTCGGCAGCTGGTCTTCGCCGCCTTCCCGTCGAGTCGATCCCTGGCGAACGAGATCACATCGAAGAGCGAAACGATCGCCGCACCGGTGTGGTCCTGGCCCGGGTAGAGGACGCGGCGCGTGAGTGTCTTCACGGCACACATCCGCGACAGCAACTTGGCCGAAGTCGCCACCGGGATCTGCTCATCGCGATCGCCGTGGACGAGGAGAACAGGTGCAGGGATGCGCACATTGCCGGGCTCGTTCGCCTGGAGTGCCGCAGCCCATGGCCCGGAACGGAACCCGTCGCGCTTGACGAGAGTGTCGAGCGGATCGGCGGAGAACGCCTTGAAGACCTCGGCGTTGCAGCCGGTGTCGACGACAGGAAGGAGCTGCTGGCCCTTCTCCGTCAGGACGTCGTTGAGATTCAGCGACGGGGTCGCTGCCGCGAGTCCGGCCGCCACCATGAACAGGTAGCCGCGGTACGGCGACGTCGAAATCGAATCGGCGACGGTGGTCAGTTGCGACGGCGGAGCCCCCGCCACCACACCGAGCAGTTTCAGATCGGGCGCCCAGGTCGAGGCCAATTGACCCGCGAACAGCGCGGCGTGGCCGCCCTGCGAGTGCCCCCAGATCAAGGTACGCCCGCTGAGCGACTCCGACGGCAGTTGGCGGGCGGCTCGGACGATGTCGAGCACGCCCCGGCCTTCGCTCTCCCCGACGATGTACGGATGGCGACCGGGTGTGCCCAGGCCCTCGTAGTCCGTCGCGACGACAGCCATGCCGAGTCCGATGAACGACAGACCGATGAACTGTTCGGCTGCGCCCGGCTTACGTGACGGGGCACAGCGATCGGCGAGTCCAACTGTTCCGTGTGCGTACGAAAGCACCGGCCAACCGCCTTTCGGGGCCGGTCCCGGAGGCACGTAGGCGAAGCCGGTCACGGCAATCGGCGCACCGGAGATGCTCCGCGATGCGTAGACGACGCGGTACGCCTTGGCGCCGAGTGGTCCGCCCTCGGCGATCGGCACCGACCCGAGGAGGGTGCCCGGGGCGACGTCGGGAGCGGGGTCAGGAATGCTCAACGACTGGGCCCGGGTCGCCGCACGGGCGACGGTCGGGGACGGCCCGGTCAGGGCAAGCGTCGTCAGCGTGGCAACCGCCGTCACAAACGCAAGCCGCCGACGGGACAAGAAGTTGACCATGTTCCGAGGTTACGGCCGGGTCAACGTCATCCGGTCTTGTCGATGTTCACCGACCGGGCTCACCCGGAGGTGGTTGTCGGGTTTGATCATTGATCCTTCAATCAGTTCTGAACGCGCGTTCACCAACGGAGCCACGTTGTGCGCTGCTGTGGAAAAAACCGCCAGTGGCGGCGTTTGCCGTCGCGGACGACCGGAAATCGGCGCTCGTTCCGAACCGCACATCGGGACTTGTCCACCGAAACGACACTATGTCCACAGATATGTCCACAGACCACCTCGCTGAACAATGGTCACGAACATGCGGCAGAACGCCTCCCAGCGCCGTTCGGAGGTGTTCTGCCCCCATATATGGGGGCAACCTCTCTCCCAGCGTGAAACCGGGCAGGGATTTCGGGCGGGCGCCATTAGCGTTGGCGGCGTGCTCCGCCTGTCGACCCTCTTCCTCCGAACGCTTCGCGACGATCCGGCCGACGCCGAGGTTCCGAGTCACAAGCTCCTCGTGCGGGCCGGCTACATCCGCCGCTGGGCCCCCGGCATCTACTCCCTGCTGCCCCTCGGCCAATTGGTGCAGGACAACGTCGAGCGGGTCATCAAGGAGGAGATGGACGCCATCGGTGCCCAGCAGGTCACCTTCCCGGCCCTGCTCCCCCGCGACCCGTACGAGACCACCGGTCGCTGGACGGAGTACGGCGACACACTGTTCCGACTCAAGGACCGTCGGGGCAACGACTACCTCCTCGGGCCCACCCACGAGGAGCTGTTCACCCTCGCGGTGAAAGATCTCTACACGTCGTATCGCGATTTCCCGGTGATCCTCTACCAGATTCAGTCCAAATACCGAGATGAAGCGCGGCCGCGCTCGGGCATCCTGCGCGGTCGGGAGTTCCTCATGAAGGACTCCTACTCGTTCGACCTGACCGACGAAGGCCTGGCCGCGTCGTATCAGCTCCACCGCGACGCTTACCAGAAGACCTTCGCCCGCCTCGGCATCGACTACCGCATCGTCGCGGCGATGTCGGGAGCCATGGGCGGCTCGGCCAGCGAGGAGTTCCTCGCCCCCAGCCCGACCGGCGAAGACACCTTCGTCAGCTGCACGTCGTGCGACTACGCCGCGAACGTCGAAGCCGTCGAACGCTCGATCGCCGACCTCACCAAAGTCGACCCGGCCACCCACCCGGCGATGACCGCACTGCACACCCCCGACGCCCCGGGAATCACCGCGCTCGTCGCCCACCTCAACGACCACCACGACCTCGGCGTCGATGCCACGATGCTGCTGAAGAACATCCTGTTCAAGGTCGACGGCGCGCCGATCATGGTGCTCGTCCCCGGCGACCGTGAAGTCGACGAAGCCAAGCTCGAGGCCGCAGTCGCCCCGGGTCGGCTCGAACCTTTCACCGACGACGACTTCACGGCGAGACCAGCGTTCGTGAAGGGATACGTCTCGGCCATCGGCATGGCCGATCACGGTGTCCCGGTCTTCGCCGACCCCGCCGTCGCCGCCAACACCTCCTGGGTCACCGGCGCGAACCGCTTCGAGCATCACGTGGTGAACGCCGTGGTCGGCCGCGACTTCCAGGTCGACCGCGTGATCTCCGTTGCCACGATCGTCGAGGGCGACCCCTGCCCACGATGCTCCTCACCGCTCACCACCGGACGCGCCATCGAGATCGGCCACATCTTCCAGCTCGGTCGCAAGTACGCCGACGCGTTCGCGCTCGACGCCTCCGGTCCCGACGGTCAGCAGATCCGGGTCACCATGGGCTCCTACGGCATCGGCGTGTCCCGGGCGGTGGCCGTCGTGGCCGAGCAGCGCCACGACGACCGCGGCTTGTGCTGGCCCAACTCGATCGCCCCGGCGCAGGTGCACATCGTCGCCGTCACCGCTAAGGACGGCGGTATCCAACTCCCTGAAGCCGAGCGGATCGCTGCCGCCCTGGTCGCGCGTGGTGTTCGCGTCCTCCTCGACGATCGCGTCGGCGTCAGCGCCGGTATCAAGTTCGGCGACGCCGATCTGCTCGGCATGCCGACCATCTGCATCGTCGGCAAGGGTCTCGCCAACGGCATGGTCGAGGTGAAGGATCGTCGCACCGGCGAGCGCCGCGAGGTGGCCGTCGATGCCATCGTCGACGACCTCACCCAGGTCGCGGCGCGCTGAGCGGCCAGCGGCGTCGGCGTCGGCGTCGGGGCGGGGCCGTGTTACTTGATGATCGGCGGAGCGAGGGTCGTCGTCGTGGTCTGAAACACGATGATGATGGGCGGAATCGACGGTGGTAGGCAGAGGACCGCGGGGCTACACGGCTTCACGGTCGTCGTGGGAGCCGGAGGGATCGTCGGACAGGTCTTACCGGGTATGCACGGTCTCGTCGTGGTGGTCGTGAGCTGCACGGGCGGCGGGAGCGTCGTGGTCACGGCGATCGGAGGGGGCGTGATGATCGGTGTAGCGGTGACTTCGACGGTCGGCGGGGAGGTCGTTTCCACGACGGGTGGAGCGGTCGGCGGAGTGGTGGCCGCCTCGGTCGGCGGGGCCTTCTGCGGCGCAAGGGTGGTGGTCGTCCGGCGCCTGGGTTTGCGCGTCGTCGGGGCGACGGTGGTCACCCGCGCCCGGATGGTCGTTGGGACGACGGTGGAGGAGGTCGGTGCCACCGTCGTCGTCGTGGTCGTCGTGGTCGTGGTTGTCGTGGTTGTCGTGGTTGTCGTGGTCGTGGCCGGTGCCGTCGGCACGGCTGTCGTCGGCACGGCTGTCGTCGGGCGAGCGCTGGTCGGAGGGAAGCTCGGCGGCGGAATCGGCGGTGCCGCAGTCGTCGGAGGCGGCGGCGGGCGGAACGATCCCGTCGGGCTTTCGCGGACCAACCCGACCGACAACAACAGGAGGGCGCTGGCCAGTGCCGCGGTCGGGGCGGTACGGCGACGACGGATCGATCGGGGGAAGCCGTTTCGCTGCCAGCGGTAGGGCGTTGTCGACGCCCCCACTCCAGAGCCCATCGACGAAACCACGGCATCACGCAGACCGACCGGGGGGGTGAGCGGGGGAACAAGTCGGGACGTGGCGCTCGCCGACATCGTCGCCGGGTTGATCAGGGCGTGACGACGGCGGGTGCACTCATCGCAGCCCTCGATGTGGCGCGACACCCGCTTGCGCAGTAGCGGATCGAGCGCCGCTCCATCGTCGGCGACAGCGGCGAGCCCGGAACAGTGCTTGCGCCCGTGACGCAGGAGCACAACGGCGGTCAGCGACTTCTCGAAACGCTCAGCCGCCCGAGCCAGGGCCTTGTGGAGGTGTTCGTGAGGAACCCCGGCCGCCTCAGCGAGATCGTTGCCGCTCAGGTCCTGACGAAAGCGCAGATCGAGGATGGCGAGATCGTCGGACTCGAGTCCCCCGCGCGCCGCCGTGGCCAGAGCGACGAGCTCGTCGGACTCCAGGAGTCCCCCGGCCGTACGGCCGCTCTGTTCGAGGGTGTCACCGAATCGCATGGGATCTTTGGGAAGGGTTCGGGACCGTTTGCGGGTGTAGGCGTAGCACTCGTGTCGGGCAACCGAGAAGAGCCATGCCCGCACCCGTTCCGGTTCACGGAGCTGGGACAG
>JANPDB010000780.1:0-1893 GCA_031431255.1 Acidimicrobiia bacterium
GCGCCCGACGGGTTCGTCACCTGGATGAACACCCGTTGGCCGGTCCCGGTCGGGAGGTTCGACAGAGAAGCGCCCGAGGGAACTTCGGGAGTGATGACGATCGAAAGAGCTGCAGCGCTCTGTGCCTGCGAACTCGTCGGGTTGGCGACCATCGCGAGCGACGCGGCGACGGCACCGCTCAGGACGGCGACGAGAACACGGCGGAACGTTCGTTTCGTGGGCACAGCGGGTACCTCGGGCTCGGGGAAGCGAGTGGGGCCGTCACGAGACGAACGGTTCGACGCCTCGTGTCGGCAATGGGGCGGAGCACGGGGCCCAGCACCAATCACGCGCTCCAACACTACCGGTCAACCCACCGGCGACGGTTGAACACCGCTCATTGACGGGCCTCACAGCGAAGCGGAGGCGGGGCCTGGCGACAATGCAACTCAGTCGGGACGATGCTTTCCCACGATCGACTCGGCATCGACGATGTCGTACGCGTAGCCCTGCTCGGCGAGAAAGCGTTGGCGGTTCGCGGCGAACGTCTGATCGTTCGTGTCGCGGGACACGATGGAATAGAAGTGGGCGACGCGGCCGTCGGACTTCGGTCGCAGGATTCGGCCCAGCCGCTGCGCCTCCTCCTGACGCGAGCCGAAGGTGCCCGAGACCTGGATCGCCACCGATGCCTCCGGAAGATCGATCGAGAAGTTCGCCACCTTTGACACGATCAGGACCCGCACATCACCGTTGCGGAACGCATCGTAGAGACGCTCGCGCTCCTTGGTCGGCGTCTTCCCGGTGATGATCGGGGCACCGAGGAATGCGGCGAGCGTGTCGAGCTGATCAAGGAACTGTCCGATCACGAGCACGTGGTCATCGGGATGGTCGGCCACGATCGCCGCGACCACGGACAGCTTCTGCGGCGAGGTCGAACCGACCCGATAGGTCTCGTCGGGTTCGGCCGTGGCGTAACGCATCCGCTCGTCGTCGGTGAGCGTCACCCTGACCTCGACACATCGCGCCGGGGCGATCCAGCCCTGCGCCTCGATGTCACGCCACGGAGCGTCGTAGCGCTTCGGGCCGATCAGCGAGAAGACGTCCCGCTCGCTTCCGTCCTCGCGCAGGAGCGTCGCCGTGAGTCCGAGGCGACGTCGGCTCTGGATGTCGGCCGTCGCCCGGAACACCGGAGCTGGGAGGAGGTGGACCTCGTCGTAGACGATGAGCCCCCAGTCCTGGGAGTCGAACACCGCCAGGTGCTTCTCCACGCCGTTTGTCTTCGAGATCAGCACCTGATAGGTCGCGATGGTCACCGGGCGGATCTCCTTGCGCTCGCCGGAGTACTCGCCGATGTCTTCCGGGCGCAACGACGTGCGGGCAAGCAACTCGCGCTTCCACTGGTGCACCGAGACGGTGTTGGTGACAAGGATCAGCGTGGTCGCCTGGGCCTTCATCATCGCCGCCATCCCCACAATCGTCTTCCCCGCACCGCAGGGCAACACGATGACACCAGACCCACCGGCCCAGAACGCATCCGCGGCGTCCTGCTGGTAGGCACGCACCACGAACCCGTCCTCGTGCTCCTCGGCCGTCTTCAAGGACATGGTGAACGCGGTGCCGTCGACATAGCCTGCCTGATCGTCGGCCGGCCACCCGGCCTTGATCAACGCCTGCTTGAGGCGGCCACGGTCGGCCGGTTGCACCTGGACGAGGGCCGGACCGACCGTGTCGCCGAGGAGGGGGGCAACGGCCTTGGTCCGGCGGACCTCGGCGAGCACGGCGTCGTCGGTGGAGCGCAGCACCAGTCCGAAGAGCGGATCGTTCTCGATGACCAGCCGGCCGTAGCGGCCCATCGTGTCGACGACGTCGATCAGCAACGCCTGCGGCACGTCGTAGCGGGAGTAGGTGAGGAAC
>JANPDB010000781.1:0-3032 GCA_031431255.1 Acidimicrobiia bacterium
GTCCGCCGCATCGAACGCGTCGGCCACCCATTTCCAATGCATCCGGCCGTGTCCAGCGTTGGCGGCGAGAACGCCACCGATCGAACCGTCGGACCACGGAGCGCCCGGGAGCTTCTCGCCGAGTTGGTCGTCACTGAGCTCGGACAGGAGGGTGAGGGTGACGGCCCGTGACTCCTGTCCGAGCGCCACGACCTCGTCGAAGGACTTCCCGGCGTGTTTGCGCTGCCATTGGTCGGTCATCGCGTGCACCGTGGCCATGATCTCCTCGGTCGTCCGCGGCTTCCCGGAGTCATCCGAGCGGAGTCCGACCGGGTTGGCGTGACCGGTGAGGTGCCGACGCACCATGGCGGCGAAGTTGTGCTCGATCAGGGACAGGTGGGCGAGGTGGTCGAGCGCTGTCCAGAAGTTCGACGGGTCGTGCTCGCTCGGTGTCAGTGGCTGGTCGCGCTGTTCATCGGTGAGCGCCTCGAACTTGGCGAGAAGCCAGATCCTTCCCTCGTGGAGTTCCTTCTCAATGTCGATACGTCGCATCGTGCCGGTCTAGTGCATCTTCGCAGAAGTTCCTGTGACATCGAATGGTGTTGATTGGTTGTTCTTCGGCGCATCATCCGAAGGATCGATGTGACAGGAACTTCCGACTCAGTGCACGAGTGCCAGGTGTCAAGGCTCGTCGACCCGGCATCAGCAAAGTGAACGTATGCATACGGGGAGGGGTATGGCACACTGGATCTCATGGAACTTCCCGAAGAGACGGTCAGCGATCTGCTCAAGCGACTTCGTCGTGCCGAAGGCCAACTTCGCGGCGTGCAACAGATGCTGACGGAGGGGCGGGATTGTCGTGACATCGTGACGCAGCTTTCGGCCGCCAACAAGGCCGTCGAGCAGGCAGGATTCGTCCTCATCGCCGCGGGGCTCACGTGGTGCATCGCCGATCCGAAGCGTTCGGCGAAAGAGGGCTATGACATCGCCGAGGTGCAGAAGATGTTCACCAAGCTGGCCTGAGGTCCGCGGACGCCGGCTGAGTCGGCGAGATTCCGCGACCGTGCTTCCACACCGGAAGGGTGCATCTTTACATGTGAAACTCCTTTCACTTAAAGTGATCGAGGGGCGATTGCTGGCACTCCCGTAAGGGTTTGATGGCGTGGCCGCGACTCGAAGCGCCGACGAGCTATCGGCAGATGTTCGGCCTTCGGCCGGTGTGAGGACGGAACATCATGAAGCACCAATTGTCGAGGCCGGCAATGACTTCGCTGGCGGCTGCGCTGGCCGTGTGCTTGCTGGCCGGCGGTACCGAAGCGGTCCAATCCATCGCTGCGCCGTCTGTTGCCGATGCCGCGACGACCCCTTCCGCCAGCGCGGCCATCGCTCCGATCACGCTGTCACCGGTTGCCGACACCTTCGTCACCGCAGGCGACCCGAACGGCAATTTCGGTTCCAAGTCGTTCATGGACGTCTACGGAGGTACTGACAACGGCTGCAACGCCGTTGGCGCTCCCTCGTACGGTCTGCTGAAGTTCGACCTTTCGTCCGTCCCGGCCGGTGCCGTCGTCACGGGGGCCACACTGAAGGTGACCACCCGCGCGGGGTATTCGCAAATCGGGGCGGCAGACCAGAACCATCACCTCATCCGGCTGAGCAACACGACCTGGAACGAGAACACGCTCACGTGGAACTCGTTCCGAACCTTCGACCCGCTCCCTAACCCCGGGAGTCCCCTGCTCGTCGGTGGCGCAGACGTGCGGCAGTCGCCGTCAGCGCTGGGCAGCATCTCGGTGGCGAGGTCGTGCGAGACCACCCCGACCGATCAGGCCAAGCAATTCCCCACCAACGGGCTCGGCGGATCGACGGGTGAGTCGATGAGCTTCCCGCAGGCCGCGTCGAACTTCGTCGGTGCCATCGCCGATGCTCGCTCGACGGGTAACGGGCTGGTGGCCTTCGAGATCATGACGCCGGGCACCAACGGCAAGAGCACTTGGGCGCGGTATTACACCAAGGAGACGGGCGACGCTACGGCGCGGCCGAAGCTGGTGCTCACGTTCGGTGGCGCTTCGGTCATCCAGGCGGTACCCGTCGTCTCCACCGTCGGCACTGGCACCGCGGTCACCGTCAAGGTGAGCTCCGCGCCGAACACCACCTACACGGTCAACGTCCTCTCCGGCACGTCGTGTGTGAACGGCCAGCTCCAGAACCCCACTCTTATCGGCACGTTCACGGCACCTACCGACGCCAGCGGTTCGGTGTACGCCGCGGGCACGGTCGCCGCTTCGAGTGGCTTTGTGGCGGCGTACATCACGTCGCCTTCGGGCGAGATCTCCGCGCCGTCCAACTGCATCCGGGTGGGGCCTGACAACGACGCCTGGACGCGCGCCGCCCCGATCGTTCCCGGCGCGGCGGCCAGCTCCACCGGCTACATCGACACTCGCGGCGGCTCGCGCTGGTTCCGGTTCCCGGTCCAGCCGGGCGGAAAGGTCAAGGTCGACCTGAAGGACCTGCCGGCCGATTACGACCTGGCGGTGTTCACCGACATTGCCAAGGCCTATACCACCCTGACCTCGAACACCGACCTGACCCGCCTCAGCGCCGAGTTCGCCCCGAGCGTGTTCAGCCCGTCGGTGTTCAGCCCCGACGCGTACAGTCCGAGCGTCTTCAGCCCTACGGACTACGCGCCCTCCGTCTTCAGCCCATCGGTGTTCAGTCCGTCGGTGTTCTCCCCGTCGGTCTTCAGCCCCGACGCGTACAGCCCGAGCGTGTTCTCGCCGTCGGTGTTCTCGCCGTCGGTGTTCAGTCCGTCGGTTTTCAGTCCGTCGGTGTTCTCGCCGTCGGTGTTCAGCCCGTCGGTGTTCAGCTCCGACGGCACGGCCCCATCGGTGTTCAGCCCCGAGGCCTTCGCCAGCGCCCAGACCCGCAGCCTGGTCGGTGTCTCGTACACCACGGGTACTGGGGACGAAGCCGTCGTGGCCAACACCTGGAACAACACCGGCAACTTCTACGTCCGGGTCAGCGGCCGCAACGGCGTCACCTCGACCGACGCC
>JANPDB010000782.1:0-4246 GCA_031431255.1 Acidimicrobiia bacterium
CGCCATCAACTGGGTGGTCCAGCACAAGAACGACAACGGGCTGAACATCAAGGTGATCAACCTCAGCTTCGGCACGCCGAGCACGAACTCCTCCATGAACGATCCGCTGTCGTGGGCTGCCGAAGTGGCGTGGCGCAACGGGATCACCGTAGTCACGTCAGCGGGCAACGACGGGCCCGGCACTGCCGTCACCAGCCCGGCCTACAACCCGAGGCTGATTGCCGTCGGCTCCGTCGACCAGTCGATTACACCGCTGTCGTCGAGTTCGTTCACCAGTGCCGCCGGATGGCGTCAGCCTGACCTGTGGGCGCCCGGCGCCCGGGTCATGGGTCTGCGTGTTCCGGGCTCGTTCGTCGACGCCCGCTTCCCGGGTGCCGTCGCCGGACCCCGCCTCATCCGTGGTTCGGGAACCTCCCAGGCGGCCGCCGCCGTGTCCGGAGCGGTGGCTCTGCTGTCGAGCGCCTACCCGGGATCGTCTCCCGATCAGATCCGCAACGCACTGATCTTCTCGGGCCAGGACGTGACCGGACAGCTCAGCAACCTCATCCAGGTCGACAAAGCCGCCGACCTCCTGGCGAAGTGGGGCCCGGCGCCAATCATGAAGGAGCCGGTGTTCGGCACACCCGGCCGGGGTTCGCTGGAAGCAGCTCGAGGCGGCAGCCACCTCTCCTTCAACGGTGTTCTGCTCAACGACGAACGCGACATCTTCGGCAACAAATGGGACGGCGCAGCGTTCGCCACGGCGACCGTCAACCTCACGTCCTGGAATGGTGGCACCTTCAACGGCGCCAACTGGGCCGGAGCGGGATGGGCCGGCGCGAACTGGGCCGGAGCGGGATGGGCCGGCGCGAACTGGGCCGGAGCAGGATGGGCCGGAGCCATCTGGGCCGGAGCAGGATGGGCCGGCGCAGGATGGGCCGGCGCCAACTGGGCCGGATCGTGCTGGAAGGGTGCTGTCTGGGGATGACGACGCCTTGACTCAAGGCGGTCGGTCAATGTGACGATTCACAAGGGCCGAACGGTCGGTTCGACCAACCGGTGCTGGGAAGCCGATCGATGAGTGAGCCGCCGCCAAAGGTCCGAACGAGCACCGCGAGGGTTTTCGCCCTCGCGGCCGTTTTGGGTTCCCTCGGCATCGCCCTCTCCATCCACCTGATCCAACGCGACCCCTCGCTCCCGGTCGGCATTCCCTTCGGATGGTTGCTCGCCGGCTTCTTCATCGCCGCCTCGGCACCCATGTTTCTCGAGGTCGAAGCGAACGCGTTCTCGCTCTCACTTTCCGAGATTCCTCTTGTTCTCGGCCTCCTCTCGCTGTCTCGCGGCCCACTCCTCGCCGCTGTTCTGGGCGGTTGGCTCATCAGTCAGGCGTTGAATCGACGGCGTTCGCTGATCCGATTCGTCTTCAACGCTCCGCTCACCCTGTTCGAGGTGGCTGTTGCCATCACCGTGTTCGACGCGCTGTCCTCGAAAGTACAAGTCGAGGATTGGCGGACCTGGCTGGCGTTACTCGGCGCATTGTCCACGGCCATCATGCTCTCCACGAGTGCCGTGAACCTGGTCATCCTGCTCAGCGGCGACTCCATGACACCGCGTCAGGCGGCACGACACGTGGTGCTCGGCGTCGTGAACTCGTGGATGGCGACCGCTCTGACCGTCCTCTCCGTGATCGTCCTTCGCGAGACCAGAGCCGCGGCCCTTCCGCTGCTGATGCTCGCCGGGATCGTGATCCTGCCCATGCGACGACAGGCGAAACTGCAACGCCGCTACGACAGCCTGTTGCTGCTTCATGAGTTCACCGCCGGACTGACCACGTCGAGCGATCTGTCGGCGACCCTGCAGAGCGTGCTCGAGGAGACCGCCAGCGTTTTGCGGGCGGCGAACGCGACCATCGTTCTCCCCCGCCACGATGACCACATCCGCCACAGCCTCCGGGCCGAGGCCCGAACCGTTCCCGAGCCCGGTGACGCCGTGTGGGAGGTCGTCATCAAACAGGGCAAGCCGATGTGCCTGGAACGGGGATCGGCTGCGGGCGATGGGTACCTCCACGCGAACGGCCTGAAGGACATGATGGCCGTTCCCCTCCTGCACGGGAGTGAGGTGATCGGGGCACTCGTCGTCAGCGACCGGGTCAGCGACGTGAGCACCTTCGACGACGACGACCTCTCCATCTTCGCGACCATGGCCAACCAAACCACCGTCACCCTCGAGAACCTGCGGCTCATCGACGAACTCAGAAGTGAATCGGCCGACCGCGAACACCAGGCCTTGCACGATGTGCTTACGGGCCTTCCCAACCGCCTGTACCTCTACCGGACCCTCGACGAGATCCTTGTCCGAGGAGGTGGCAGTCTTGCCGTCGCGATGCTCGACCTGAACCGGTTCAAGGAGGTGAACGACACGCTCGGACACCACGCCGGTGATGAGGTCCTGGTCGAGACGGCGATGCGGCTGCGTCGGGGCTTACCTTCATCCGCGTTCCTAGCCCGTCTCGGTGGCGACGAGTTCGCCGTCGTGCTACCCGCCGTCGCTTCGGTCAGGGAGACGATGGAGAAGCTCCAGGCCATGGAGGTCGTCTTCACCGAGCCGTTCCAGCTCGATGCCATGAGCGTCCGCATCGGTGCATCCGTCGGATTTTCGTTCGCGCCCGACCACGGCACCGACCGCGAGACCCTGCTCAAGCGGGCCGACATCGCGATGTATGCGGCCAAGATGGTCCGCGGTTCGGCCATCCGTGGCTTCGACCCATCCCAGGAGCACTCCTCCACCCGTGCCCTGGAACTCGTTGGCGAACTGCGAGCGGCGATCGACGCCGACTCGCTCACGGTCGTGTTCCAGCCGAAGGCGGACCTTGCGTCCGGCCGGATCATCGGGGCCGAGGCCTTGGCGCGTTGGACCCATCCGAGGCTGGGCGAGATCAGTCCCAACGAGTTCATTCCACTAGCGGAACAGGCAGGGTTGATCGACGCGATCACCGATGTAATCCTCAGACAATCCCTCGCTGCGTGTTCACAGTGGCGGAGGGTTGGCCTGGATATCGGCGTGGCCGTGAACCTCGACGCCCAGACCCTCCTCGCCCCGGGCTTCAGCGATCGGGTGTTCAGCGCCCTCGCCACTTCCGGCGTCCCGCCGGAGCGTTTGACCTTGGAGATCACCGAACGCGAATTGGTCCACGAACTCGACGAGGCAACGGTCGTCATCGACCGTCTTCGGAGGCAGGGGGCGCGATTCTCGATCGACGATTTCGGCACCGGCTACTCCTCGCTCTCCTACCTGAAGCGGCTGCCAGTTGACGAACTCAAGATCGACCGCTCGTTCATCGTCAACGTGGCGAACTCTGCGCAGGACGCGGCGATCGTGAAAGCGATCGCCGACCTCGCAACAGGACTCGGCCTGCGTACCGTCGTGGAAGGGATCGAGGATGCCCGGACGTGGGAAGTAGTTGCGTCACTCGGTTGCCACGCCGGGCAGGGGTACTTCCTCACACCGGGCCTGGAGTCGCCCAAGCTTCTCGAGTGGGTCGACCGCCGAGCTTGGTCCGCGGATCGCGTTGACGACGACCTTGCCGGCACACCCGGCCGTTAGCCGATCGCCGTGCCGAAGGCTTTGCCGATGCCGTACGTAACGGCAGACGCCGCCACGACAATCGCAAACTGACGAGCTGCACTTCGGGCCACGTTGTTCCCGCTCGACCGGGCAATTGCAGCGCCGACGGCAAGGCTGGCGACACTAGTCAGCACGGCAGAAAGCATCACGGCTGGCGTGCCTTTCGTGAAGAACCACGGGAGCAGCGGCACCAACGCACCACCGGAGAACAGTGCCAGCGAGCTCACCGCGGCAGTCACCGGTGAACCGAGCTCTTCCGGATCGATGCCGAACACGGTTCGGGCCGTGAAGACCATGAACTTCTCTCCGTCGAGCGGAAGTTCGGTGCTGGCCCGACGGGCCGTGGATTCGTCGAACCCGACCTCGACGAGTTTGTCGACCAACTGATCGAGCACGAGCTTGGGGTTCCGGACGATGAGGCGGCGCAGTTCTGCGAGAACACCGTGCAGCAATTCCACTTGGCTGCGGACGCTCACCCACTCGCCGGCCGCCATCGACAGCGCACCGGCGATAAGGCTGGCGAAGCCGGCGATGCGCACCGCGCTCTGACTGGTGCTTGCCCCGGCCACACCGAGAATCAGGCAGAGGTTGGAGACCAGCCCGTCGTTGACGCCGAGCACGGCAGCGCGTGCCGCGCCTCTTG
>JANPDB010000783.1:0-3763 GCA_031431255.1 Acidimicrobiia bacterium
GGGAGCGGATTGCGGGCCGCATGCGATGCGAAACCGGCGAGAACCGGGTCGACACGTTCGAGCGATTGCGGTATGTCGCGCCAGGCGGCGACGATGGAACAGCCGACGAGTGTCCCCGTCCGATCGCGCACGACACGAACAGAACTCGGAAGTCGGTCGAGCCAGTGGTCGAGAACCGCGGCTGACTCGGCAAAATCGTGGTTGTGCCAGAGGGAACGTAGGGCGTCGGCGTCTGTTGCTTTGCTCTGTTCCACGCTGTGAGCGTGTGCGGTCGTTGGAAAGAATGCTTCGCGCACAACCGGATTGTCGATGAGAAAGAGCACGTCTGCCGTTGACCGGGCCAGTTCGTGCCGCGCTACCGCCCGTGTTTCTGACTGCAAATGACGCCAGGCAGCTGAACGGTAGCGGCGAAACCGCTGGGGATCCACGGCCCGCAATCGCTCCGAAATGACGAGATGCACGGCATCATGCAAACGCAAGCCATCTGGAGTCGCATCGATGACAGCGAGGCGGCTCAACTCGTCAAGTGCGCCGTCGCAGCGATCCTCGCCCAGCATCGCGGCGAGCACACCTCGAGTGATCCGGCGCGGCACAGCGGCAGCGTCGAGGATCTCGCGCGAACGGTCGTCGAGACCGTCGCGGGAGATGCCAGCAAGAGCCTGAATGACCCGTGGGCCGGTGTCGTCGTCGGGAAGTTCGCCGCCTGCGAGTTGTGCCTCGATAGCGAGTCGCAACGCGAGCGGATGGCCGCAGCAAAGACGTTTCATCGACGCCGCGACAGCGTCTGGTACTCGGGCCTTGCGGAGGAGCTCGTCGACACTTGGCTCGTCGAGCGGCCCGAGCGGGACTACTTCAAGGCCGCCGTACCGGCCCCGCTCGGTTGCCCATTCCAGCATTGGCGGCTCGCGTCCCGCAACGACGACACGCGCCGCGCCTCCCAGCATCGGCAAGAGTTCGTTTCGTAGCCACGGATCGGCGATTCGGAAGACTTCGTAGGTGTCAACGAGCAGTACGTTCGGGCGATCGTCGGGGCGATCCCAAAGTGGATCGGCGCGTCGAAGGGCATCGAGAAACCCTTGCTCTGTCGGCTCGATAGAGCGGCAGTCGATGGTGATGACGACCGCACCCTGAGCTTCGCAGGTCGCTCCGAAACGAGAAAGCAGCGACGACTTCCCGATGCCAGCGACACCATAGACAAAACAGACACGGGGGCCCGCGTCGTCGAGTATTCGAGACAAGAGGCCGATCTCCGCAGCCCGTCCCACGACCGTGGGCGCCGTCAAACGATCGGGTTGACCCTCGCTTACGGACGCGTCCATGGCCGACATGATCGCGCCAAACTCAGGCTGACGCTCCTACGAGTCCCCGAGTGACAGCGGTCGGCGCGGCAAGCACGCCAAAGCGGCGAACCGATATTGCCGCAAGTTCCTTCATCGCACCTACTCGGGCGAAGAGCTCTGACGTCAGAAACGCATCGACGGCATCGTTGGCCTCGAAGGTGTACACGCCGCCGTACACGCCGGCACTCGAGTCGGCGAGCCAGACCTTCGTGACGAGACCGGGTACCGCCGCAAACGCGGGCGCGATCTGGTCGCATACCGCTGCATAGTCCACCTCGGTGATGCCGTTGAGGTTGAAGTTGATGATCAGCAGTTCCATCGGAGGTCCTCTCAGTGACTGCGAGCGTCCATCGCCAGCGTTCTTTGAGCATGCACCTGACGGAGCTGCGAAACATGAGGAGTTCATGAGGACCGTCTACCCAGACGGGAGCCTCGCGAGTCTGCGGGCAGGCGGTTCGAGGTACGTCCAAGAGCGCCGATCGCGAGGAACTGGATCCGACTGCGTGAACACGAAAGCATCCCGGGCAGCGAGCCGCCTTGGTCGACGCGACCGCCGCCCACCCCGGCTGCGAGATCCTCCCGTTGCGGCCGACGCGAGCCGGTTGCACGGTTCACCGGCCCGACGACCCCCCGGGCGCCCGCGACCGCGTTGCCGAAGCTGACGTGGTCGACGGCGCGTAACGCGATCGTCAGGTTGAAGGATCTGGTGTTGAAGACGGTGCCGTCAGGTCGAGTCCCAGGTACTGCTTCGCGTCGGCAAGGAACTCGGACACGAAGGGCCACTGGTCTTCCTCGCCCGGCTTCGGTGACTGGGCGAATCTGGCGGTGTCGTCGTGCGTTTTCGCGAAGCTCCACGCCGAGTAAGCCTGCCGCTTGTAAGTGATGTTCTCCGGCTGGAGGGTGTGGGCACGCTCGAAGTGATGCAATGCCGGGGCGGAGAATCCGTCCGTGGACCAGAAGTGCTGCGCGAGTGCGAAGTGGGCAGCAGCCTCGGACACGTCGCGCGTGCGCGGGTGCGACGCGGCGATCACCGCGTCGGGCGACAGCACCCATTCGCTTTCGGCTCCCTTCTCCGCCCAGTCGCGGACGCGATTGCCGTACCACTCGGGATCCGTCGTGCCCCGGGCCATGAGCTCGAAGATGAACTTCGTGAACGGGTCCTCGGTCGGCTGCGGAGCGGGAGATCCGCGTTCGGCCGGTCGTACGATCGTGCCGTTCTCATCGATCCACAGAACTTGCGGGATGTTGGTGACGCCGAAGAGTGCGTCCATCTGGTGTGAAGCGTCGAGCAGTGACGGGTGCTCGGTCCCGGCTGCTTCGACGATCGGCCGGAGTACCTCGGTGCCACCCATCTCGAGGCCAACAGTGATGATCTCGACACCTTTGCCGTGTACTTCGTTGCGCAGTGCCTGCCACCCGGGCAGGTCATAGCGACAGCCTCAATACGGTGCCCAGGAGGCGAGCACCACCTTCTGTCCGCGAAACGACGACAGCCTGACATCGGCGCCCGTCAGCACGTCGGGCAGGCACAGGTCAGGTGCTGTGGCCGTGGCGAGCGAGCGTCCGCCGAGGCTCGCGGGGCCGATCGACCACAAGCCGGCCTCGGGGTCGGCGACGATGGCCATGCCCAGTCGATCAGCGGTCGCGACGAGGTCGAATCCGCCGGCTGAACCGGCGGAGCGGTCGAGCGGAATGCACACGTCGCCCTTGCAGGCTCCTTCGGGCTTGATCTGCCAGCCGGTCGCGGCTTCGAACGAGCGGGCGTCGATGTCGAGTCGATCGAGAATCATCATGCGAGGCTACCGACTCCCACACTCGCGGCGATTGCACCGCAGGCGAGCGCACTGTCGGTCGGGCCGGCGCCGTGGGTGCGTCGGCCACGCGCAGATCGGCGGGTTTGGCGCGCACCTCAGCCCGAATGACGCGCAGATCGGGTCGGTCCAGCCGACACCCCGCCATTTTGGTGCGAGCTGCGCGTGGGCCAGGCTGAACTGCGCGTGGCGCGAGCGGCCGTTTTGTCTCCACCGGGCGCCGACGGCGAGGATGGAGAGATGAGCGACCGAGTGACGTGTGTGATCGACGGGGGCGTCGCCGACGTCCGCATGAACCGAGCCGAGAAGATGAACGCCATCGACGGTGCCATGTTCTCTGCGTTGGTCGAGGTCGGGGAGGCGCTCAAGACGGACTCGTCGGTGCGCGCCGTCGTGCTCTCTGGTGAAGGACGAAGCTTCTGCGCCGGCCTCGACTTCGGGAGTTTTCAGGCGATGGCCGGAGGGCGCGGTGAGAGCGTGCTCCCCCAGGACGGTGATCCCGAGGACCCGTCCCGGCTTCCCGGCCGGATCACCCACGCCGGTCAGCAGGCCGTGTGGGTCTGGCACGAGCTTCCGGTCCCGGTCATCGCCGCCGTGCACGGAGCCGCCCTC
>JANPDB010000784.1:0-1747 GCA_031431255.1 Acidimicrobiia bacterium
GCGCACGGCCAGGCATTGCGCGAAGCCCTCGGCGATCCAGTGCTGGCCGACCGCATCACCCTCGACTGGCGGCGCGCCGGACTCGATCAACGCCGAGAGGCGATCTGCGACTATGCCGAGAAGATCACGCTCCGGCCGAACGAAACATCGAAAGCCGACATCGACCGCCTCGTGGGACTCGGACTGGACCTCGACGAGGTGTGGGATTGCGCAGAGATCGCCGCCATGTACAACTTCACCAATCGGCTCGCGATGTCCACCGGACAGATCCCCAACCGCGAATACCACGCCCGCAATCGTTGAGCGTCGGGGTCGAAGCCGTCAGACGGTGCTTCTGACGACCTCGAGAAGCGCTGCGTCGATTGCCGCCCGGCCCAGGCGGGCGGAGCGCACGTTGTTCAAGAGAAAGGAGAAGGTCACGGAGCGTCCGGAAGAGGTGGTCGTGACCCCCGTGAGCGCGACCACGTTGTCGATCGCTCCACTCTTGGCGAGTACCTTCCCCGCCGCTGCGGTACCGCAGGTGCGCGAGCGGAGCGTGCCGTCGACACACGACACCGAGAACGAACTGCGGAGCGCAGCGCCGATCGGCGAGGCGAGCGCCCGCTGCAGATACGCAACTTGCGTACGCGCCGAAGAACGGTTGATAGAGGAGAGTCCTGAGCCGTCGAACTGCGCCTCGGGAAGCGGGGACTCGAGCTGTCCGAAGTGCTTGGCGATGGCCGACACGCCGCTCGCCGTCGATCCCGCGCCAAGCCGTGCGCCGAGCTCCTTCGTGAGCAGCTCGGCGTAGGTGTTGTCGGACCGTTTGACGAATCGCTGCACGATCTCGGCGAGCGGAGCCGACTTCGATGAACCGAGCAACGACGCAGACGGCGGTACCGGTCCCCGACGCGACACGCCGGCAACGGTGACCCCTCTTGCCGACAAGGCCGCGCGAAACCGTTCGAGGTTGGCCATGGCCGGGTCAGCGACCGTGGCGGCATCGTTGCGATGGTTTCCGTCGACGGAGAAGGCCGACAACCAACCGGATTCTCCCGGCGTGAACCCAGCCTTCCACGAGGCGATGCGGGTGAGGCGGTCGTAGCGGGTGTCGTCGAGCACGACGGACCCGGTTACCCGCGTGATCCCCGACGACTTCACTGCCGTCGCCAAGACGGCCAGCTGTGTTGCCCCGAACGTCGGGTCGCCGGAGGCGCGGAACACGAGGTCTCCATTCACCATGCCGTTCGCCACCGGTCCGTCGGCGAACACATCGGTTGAATATCGCGCCTCGGGTCCCATGACCGACAGCGCCGCGCCGGCGATGTACATCTTCTGTGTGGAGGCCGGTATCAGCCCTCGATCGGCGTTGCGTTCGAACAGCACCGGCCCACCTCCGTCGACGGCGATGTAGACACCGAAGCGCGACGACGTCGAACCGGCCAGCGCGGTGTCCACACGGGACCGGAGCTCGTCGATCGAAGAAGCCGGCGGACGGGTACTGGTCGTGACCCCACCGGGTCGAACGGTCGTTGTCGCACCGGCCTGCGTGGTCGCGACGGTCGTTGACGCGTCGACTGTCGTGGTGACCGAACCGGTCGAAGGAATCACCGGGGCAACGGTCGAGGTGCTCGGACCGGCAACGACGGCGGACGTGGTCGTCGACACACCGATCACCGGCACCGGCCCGCCGCCCGACGTCGTCGTCGGGGGAAAGGACAGGTCAGGTTGCTGTCCGACACCGGTGATCGGCGGAGCCCCAAGACCG
>JANPDB010000785.1:0-10295 GCA_031431255.1 Acidimicrobiia bacterium
GTCGCCCAGGAATCGGGACTCATCGCCGCGCTCGACATGGCCGTGCTCGACCTCGCCTGCGCGTGGGTGGCCCGAAGCGACCACGTCGGCATCGGTGTTCCCTGGGTCTCGGTGAACATCTCCCCGCGGAGCTTCCGGGAATCGGGTCTCGTCGATCGGATCAGTTCGGCCCTCGGGCGAACCGGTCTTGCGGCATCACGCCTTGTCATCGAGATCACCGAAGACCTCGTCGCCGAAGATCTCGATCACGCGGTCGAAGTGCTCCGTCAGCTCAGCCTGGTCGGCGTGGGTTTGGCCCTCGACGATTTCGGGACGGGGTACTCGTCGCTCAGTCATCTGCGGATGATGCCGGTCGACACCATCAAGATCGCCAAACCCTTCGTCGACGACCTCGAGACGTCCATCGACGAGCAGGCGTTCGCGACCGCCATCGTCACCCTGGCCGACAACCTCGGGAAGTTCACCGTCGCCGAGGGCATCGAGCGGCCGGAACAACTCGATGCCCTTCTCGCCATGGGCTGCGACGCCGGTCAGGGATACCTCTTTGCCCGGCCGATGGACGAGGCGACGTTCACCACCTGGATGCGCCAGTCGGCCGTCCGGATGGGCGGAGAACCGCTTCCCTCGTTGCACCACTCGACGCTCTGACGTCGTGCGCGGCCAGCGCTCGGAGCTGTCGTGATCGGCTGACGGTCGGCTCAGTCGTGAGAGGCGGTGCAGAGTCTCCTGACTCATTGAGGCAACCACGGAGAGTGGCGATAGTGGGTGCGTGGTCATGGACGACCGCCAAACCCACGGAGCAAGCATGAAACACTTCCCCAAGCCTTCCAACGCACCAGCCGGAGCCACCTGGCTCCGCCACAGCCTCGGTGGCCGCACGACGACGGGCCTTGTTCTCGGCGCGATGCTTGCCGGAGCCAGCCTTGTCCCGGCCTTCGGCGCCCAGCCTGCGTCGGCCGCGGGCTACGACCCGGCCGCCGATCCGTACTCGATGGCCGCCGTCTCCTCGCAGACGGGGGCCACGACGTGGTGGAACGCCGGCTTCACCGGGCGGGGTGTTGACGTCGCCGTCATCGATACCGGAGTGTCACCGGTTCCCGGCCTCGATGCGCCGGGCAAGATAATCCACGGCGCCGACCTCTCGCTGGAATCCCAGGCGCCGAACCTCACCCGTCTCGACTCGAACGGGCACGGCACGTTCATGGCCGGTCTCATCGCCGGTAAGGACGCCACCCTCACCGCTCCGTACGCCAACGCCCCCGCCACCGCGTATCGCGGGATGGCCCCGGATGCCCGCATCGTCAGCGTCAAGGTCGGCACCGCTGACGGCGGCGTCGACGTCACCCAGGTCATTGCCGCCATCGACTGGGTTGTCCAGCACAAGAACGATAACGGGATGAACATCCGCGTCCTCAACCTTTCGTATGGGACGAACTCGTTGCAGGACGCCGCCGCCGACCCGCTCTCGTATGCGGTGGAACAGGCGTGGAAGCGCGGCATCGTGGTCGTGGTTGCGGCCGGGAACACCGGTTACCAGCGGGGTAAGGGTGCTCCTGGCTTGGCGAACCCCGCGTACAACCCGTTCGTCATCGGTGTCGGTGGCTACGACGCGATGGGCACCGCCCTCCCGAACGACGATGTGATGGGCGCCTACTCGGCGAGCTCGACCGGATGCGGGGCCAAGTGCAAGAACCCCGACTTCGTTGCCGTCGGTTCGCACCTCCAGGGCCTGCGGGTCCCCAACGGATATCGGGACGTGACGAGCCCCGAGGGCCGGATCGATGCCCGGTACTTCCGGGGTTCCGGAACGTCGCAGGCCGCCGCCATCGCGTCCGGCACGATCGCCCTGATCCTGCAGAAGTATCCGTCGCTGACCCCGGACCAGGTCAAGCGCTTCATCGCCGGCAACGGCAAGAAGGTTCCGGGGGCCGACAGCCAGGCTCAGGGCGGCGGCGAGATCGACCTCGTCAACCTCGCCGGCAAGACCCCGGCCGCCTTCACTCAGACGTTCATCCCCTCCAAGGGCGGCGGCACGATCGAGGACGCCCGTGGGTCGGATCACCTCACGGCCAACGGCGTGATCCTCACCGGGGAGAAGGACATCTTCGGGCGGGCCATCGATTCGAAAGCACTGGCTTTGGCGCAGGCCGCCGGCTCTTCGTGGTCGGGTGGTACCTGGAACGGATCCACCTGGTCCGGGTCATCGTGGTCGGGCTCGTCGTGGTCGGGCTCGTCGTGGTCGGGCTCGAGCTGGTCGGGTTCCTCGTGGTCCGGATCGTCGTGGTCCGGTTCGAGCTGGTCGGGTTCCTCGTGGTCCGGATCGTCGTGGTCGGGCAGCTCGTGGTCGGGAAGCTCCTGGTCCGGCAGCAGCTGGTCCGGCGGCACCTGGAACTGACCCCAGAACGTCGACCCGTTTTTCGACAACTGAAGGAGCCGGCCGCGAGGCCGGCCCCTTCGCCGTTCATGCGCCTTCGCGTGCCTACGGACCCGGGGCGAAAACGCTCAGACCTGCAGTTCGTGCGGCTTGGGCGAGTTCGTGGTCGTAGGTGACGATCTCGTCAGCGCCGAGACGGATCGCCACCGCGAGATGGATGGCGTCGTTGGACCGAAGTGGAGCGTGGGTCCCCGCGGCGATCATGTCGCCCCGAGTGAGATCGACGAGGTTCACCGTGCTGAGCACGTCTTGGACGGGGCCGAGGTGCACGTCGGTGGGGTGTCGTCCGGCGGCGCAGTGCATCTCGGTGTGGAGGAGCCACGATGCAACGAGGCGCCGGTCGGTGGTCAAGCCTCGAACCAGTGCGGCCGACTCAGGTTCGGCAATAACGAGTTTCAGGGCCGCCGAAGTGTCAAGGTACGACAGCTTCACCAGCGTCCTCGGGTGTCGGCGATGATGTCGGATGTGGTCGTATCTGACTTCCTGCGCTTGATCGAACGGAGGATCGCTGGTGAGTTCAGGGCAGTACGAAGCTGGCCCTGGGCCGACAGTTGCATCAGCACGTCGTCCAGGGGTGGGCCGATGACGGCCGCAGGCCGGCCATTGTTGGTCACCAGAATCGTCTCGCCAGCGGCAACTCGGCGCAGGACGTCGGCGCTGTCATTGCGCATCTCTCGGTGGGTGATTTCCTTCATGTAGCACAGCGTAGCACGCAGCGCCCACGACGAGCTGGTCCGCATTCACGGCTGTGGTCTCGTTAGACGTCGTCCAGGAACCGGTACTGCATGTCGGGGCAGCTCCTCGCCCCACGGCTCGTGGTCGGGCGATCGTGGACCACACCCGACGAACACTTCTGACGTCGCCGCTACCGACCATCGCCTGGCATCGTGAGCGGACGTGTACGTTCGCGGCCCATGGAGCCGTCCGACCGTATCGCCTGGATTGACACGATCGCCGAAGACGCCGCGGAGGGTCTGCTTCGAGAGCTGTACGACGCTGAGCGCGACAGGACGACTGGTGCGGTCGACAACATCTTGAAGGTGCATGCTCTGCACCCCGAGACCATGCGTGCCCATATCGATCTCTACCGGACCGTGATGTTTGGCCGATCCGGTGTGACCCGCATCGAGCGGGAGATGATCGGTGTGGTGGTCTCGAAGATCAACAGCTGCCATTACTGACTTGCTCATCATGCGGCCGGTCTGGTCCGCCTCTGCAAGAACGTGGCTCTCGTACGTACGCTTATCGATGGTCACGAGGACGCCGCGATCACCGACCGCCAACGCGCCATCCTCGCTTACGCCGTTCGCCTGACGGTCGCCCCGGGGGCGATGACCGAAGACTCACTCGCTCCGCTGCGGGCGAAGGGCCTGTCGGACCGTGACATCCTCGACGTGAATCAGGTGACCGCGTACTTCGCCTACGTGAACCGGGTCGCCGATGGCCTCGGCGTGGTGACCGATGCCTATGCGGAAGACGCCTACCGGGCCATTGTCGGACCCGACTGAGCGGGCCTGTTTGCCGCTGCACGAGTCCCGAATCGGCTGAGGGTCGGTTCAGTCGTGACAGGTGGTGCAGAGCCTCACGGCTCATACAATCGACCACGGAGAGTGACAAGAATGGGTGCGTGGTCACGGAAGACCACCGAATCCACGGAGCAGCACATGCGTCACTTCCCCAAGCCTGTCAACGCACCAGCCGGAGCCACCTGGCACCGCCGCTCCCTTCGGGGACGCCCGACGGCCCGCCTCGTCTTCGGCGCACTGCTCGCCGGAGCCAGCCTTCTCCCGGCCTTCGGTGCCCAGCCCGCATCCGCCGCCGGCTACGACCCGCTCACCGACCCGTACTCGATGGCCGCAGTCACCTCCACCACCGGTGCCACGACGTGGTGGAACGCCGGCTTCACCGGCCGAGGGGTCGACGTCGCCGTCATCGACACCGGCGTGTCGCCCGTCCCCGGCCTCGATGCTCCGGGCAAGATCATCCACGGGCCTGACCTCTCGATGGAATCCCAAGCCCCGAACCTGACCCGCCTCGACACCAACGGCCACGGCACGTTCATGGCCGGCCTCATCGCCGGCAAAGACGCCACGCTCACCGCCCCCTATGCGAACGCCCCCGCCACCGCCTACCGCGGCATGGCCCCCGATGCCCGGATCGTCAGCGTCAAAGTCGGCACCGCCGACGGAGGCGTCGACGTCACCCAGGTCATCGCCGCCATCAACTGGGTCGTCGACCACAAGAACGACCCCGGCATGAACATCCGCGTACTCAACCTCTCCTACGGCACCAACTCCACCCTGGCCTACGAACTCAGTCCGCTGGCGTTCGCGGCCGAGCGGGCTTGGAAAGCCGGCATCGTCGTCGTTGTTGCCGGCGGCAACTACGGCTTCCAGAACCTCCCCTCGAACGCGCCCTCGCTTTCGAGCCCGGGCAACGACCGCTGGGTGGTGGCTGTTGGTTCGGCGGACACGATGGGAACGCCGGCGCTCTCCGACGACACCGTTCCCTCGTTCTCCCCCTGGTCCGGGCGGGGCGCCAACCGTAACGTCGACCTGGTCGCTCCCGGTGCGCATACTCAGGGCTTACGGGTCCCGAACAGCCATACCGATGTGAACCATCCCGAGGGTCTGCTCGGCACCCGGTACTTCCGTGGCAGCGGCACGTCGCAGTCGACGGCGATCATGTCCGGCGCCGCCGCCCTCATCCTGCAGAAGTTCCCGGCGGCAACTCCTGACCAGGTCAAGATGCTGCTGATGACGAACAGCCAGCCGATCAACGGCAACAGCAAGGGGTTCGGGTCGGGCGAACTGCAAATGGCCAAGACGCTGAACACCGGTGTGCCGAGCTTCGTCCAGTCCTGGCCGTGGTCAACCGGCACCGGCTCGATCGAACTGGCCCGGGGCACCGATCACATCGCTCGTGACGGTGTGGTCCTCACCGGCGAGAAGGACATCTTCGGCAAGCCGTGGACGCCCAGCCTGGCCGGAAGCTCCTGGTCCGGTGGGGTGTGGAACGGCTCCACCTGGTCGGGTTCGTCGTGGTCGGGTTCGTCATGGTCCGGCTCATCGTGGTCAGGCTCGAGCTGGTCCGGCTCATCGTGGTCAGGCTCGAGCTGGTCGGGTTCGTCGTGGTCGGGATCGTCATGGTCCGGCTCATCGTGGTCCGGGTCGAGCTGGTCGGGCGGCACGTGGTCCGGCGGGACCTGGAACTGATCCAGCCTTGACACCAAGCGACTGTTGCACGCGCGCGTATCACTCCTGTACGCGCGCGTAGCAACGGTCACGACATCGAATCGATCTTCCGTCGACAAGCGATGCTCGGCGACGCGACCCGCTCAGAGGTCAGGATGCCGGGTGGAGAACCCGCTGACTGCCTCATAGCCGGCTCCGGCCGACAGCAGTGTCGCTTCGGACAGCGCCGGACCGATCAGCTGAAACCCGAGTGGGGCACCTCCGGCTGTGCGTCCCATTGGGAGCGTGAGCGACGGAACACCGGCCAGGTTGAAGGGAATGGTGTAGCGCATGAAGCCGGCTGAGTCGACGGGCGACGAACCCACCGACGCCCTCATCTCCGACGCCAGCAGGGGAGCGATGGGCAGGACCGGCGCGACCATCATGTCGACGTCCGCGAACATCCGCTGGAGTGCCCCACGGAACTCGCGACGCCAGATGGCCACTGCGGCGTAGTCCACCGCACTCGTGCCGATGCCGAGATCGAGGAGGTCTCGATACGGCTGGCCATACTTGGCCCACTCCGATGGGTAGCTCGCGGCGTGAGAGATCGCCGCTTCTGCCGCCGCCGCCATCACCGCACGAGGCAGGATCGAGTCGACGGCGGGCAGACGAACGTCGACGATGACGGCCCCCTGATCCTCCAACAGGGCGATGGCCGCCGTGAGCGCCGAGAACGTCGGACTGTCCACGTCGCCCAAGGCATAGGCCGTATCGACGCCGATCCGGACACCGTGAAGCCGCGCCGGCGCGCCGCGGAAGCGCAGTCGCCCACGGGCTCCGTCAGCGATGTGACGTCGAGAGGGTCCAAACCCGCCATGGCTTCGTAGAGCAACGCCGCGTCGAGGACCGAGCGGGCCATCGGACCGACGTGATCGAAGGTGTCGGACAACGGGAAGACGCCGTGGCGGCTCACCCGACCCCACGTCGGCTTCAGCCCGACCAGGTGATTGGCGGCGGATGGAAAGCGGATCGACCCTGCCGTGTCGGTGCCGACCGCTCCGTAGGCGAGGCCGGCGGCTACGGACACGCCCGAGCCGCTCGACGACGCGCCTGACCAACGATCCTCGGCCCACGGATTGACCGGCGTGGCGACGTCCGGATGATGGGATCCCCACGCGCCTTCGGTCAGCTGCGCCTTGGCGATGATGATGGCGCCGGCGTCCTGCAATCTCGTCACCACGGTGGCGGTGTCGGTGGACGAGAATCCCGTGGAGAAGAACCCTCCAGCACGCGTCGGAGTGCCGGCCATCGCGCACAGATCCTTCACGGCGACCGGGACGCCGTGCAGCGGGCCGAGCGCGTCACCCCGCGTGCGCCGCGCATCGGCGTCCTCCGCGTCACGCAACGCGTCGTCGCCCCTTACGAACGCGAACGCGTGCAGGCGCGGATCGAGGCGCGCGATTCGGTCGAGTGTGTGTTGCGTGACCTCGACGGCAGAGAGGGCGCCCGAGCGGATATCAGCCGCCACATCGGACAGGTGGCGGTAGTGGAGTTCCACGACGATTCGTTTCCCCTTCGTGCGCAGCGGCGTCGTCCGGAGTTGTGTGGCGGGTTGGCGCCAGGCTGTCGAGTTGACGACGTCGCAAAGTCGACAACAAGGCGCCAACTCGACACACATCGCTCCGGTCCGCGTAGTCCCGGCAGATCAGGACCGGAGCAGGAGATCCGGCTTAATGCACCTCACCGCCGAGGTAACTCGCCTCGAGAAGATCGCGGCGAGCCAGCAGCTCGGCAGCGGTACCGGAAAGCACCAGCTCGCCATGGTTCAGCACGTAGCCCCGGTCGGCGATAGATAGCGCCATGTGCACGTGCTGCTCGACGATGAGGACGGCGGTGCCGGTCTCGTCGGCGATGCGGCGCACGATGGGGATCATGCGCTCCACAATGATCGGCGCCAGCCCCATGCTCATCTCGTCGACAAGAAGTGCTTTCGGCTCGGACACCAGGGCTCGAGCCATGGCCAGCATCTGCTGCTCACCGCCCGACAACAGACCCGAGAGACGGCTGCGCAGCGGAGCGAGCGCCGGAAAGAGCTCCATGGCGCGCTCCATGGCGACTTTCTGTTGCGCTCGTGGGCCGGTGAGACCGAGACGCAGGTTCTCGGCGACCGTGAGGTCGAAGAACAGCGAACGATCCTCGGCAACATGGGCGAGGCCGCTGCGGGCAACCAGGTGCGGCTTGCCGAGGGGGATCTCCTTTCCGAATACCTCGACCGATCCGGAGACCGGACGGAGGATCCCGGAAATGGTGAGCAGGGTGGTGGTCTTGCCGGCACCGTTCGGGCCGAGCAGAGCGATCACTTCCCCCTTGCCGACATGGAGGTCGAGATTGCGCACGACCGGGATGCCGCCGTAGCCGGCCGCCAGACCGGAGATCTTGATGACGGTCTCGGGAGGGGCAATGACCGTGCTCATCAGTGGTGCCTTCCTGCCGCCGCAGCAGCGGCAGCACCTTCTTGGGCTTGCAGTTCGCCGGCCTCGGCACCGAGGTAGGCGCCGATCACCGCTGGGTTGGTTCGAATCTCGTCAGGCGTCCCCTCCGCGATGATGCGGCCGAAGTCGAGAACGTAGATGTAGTCGCACACGTTGAGCACGAGGCCCATGTCGTGGTCGATGAGGAACACCGTGATGTCCTGTTTCAGGAAGTCACGGAGGTGCGAGCCGAGGGTCTGCGACTCGGCGGTGTCGAGGCCTGCGGCCGGTTCATCGAGGAGCACCACCTTCGGACGGCTCGCCAGGGCGCGGGCGACGCTCACCAACTTGCGCTGACCGTGCGACAGGTCGAGCGTGAGACGATCGCGCAGATCTCCGAGGCCCATGATGTCGAGCGCCCACTCGGCCTGTTCCGACGCGGCAAGACGTCGGTTCGGCCGGACGAGGTCGGTGAGGAACGAGGTGAACGACGGGCGTTCGGCGTGGACGAGGAGGTTGTCCCACACGGTGAGGTCGTCGAAGAGCTCGAGTGACTGGAACGTTCGGGTGAGCCCGGCATCGGCACGCTGCGCCGGAGACAGCGACGTGATGTCGTGCCCGTCGAAGCGCACGGTGCCACGGGTCGGCGGGGTGAAGCCGGTGATGGCATCGATGAACGTGGTCTTGCCGGCACCGTTGGGGCCGATCAGCCCGCACACCATCCCGGATTGGACGACGAGGTCGACATCGTCATTGGCGTTGAGGCCACCGTAGGAGACGGTCAGCCCTTTGGCTTCGAGGATCGCAGTCATGACAGCTCAGGCTCCCTGCTCGGTGACGGTTGCGGTGGGTGCCGGCGCGCCGTGAGCCGGTGCGCCGTGCGCTCCAGCCTCGCCCTTCGTCACGACCCGCTTGATGAATCCGTACAGATCCTTGGAGATCCCTCGGAAGAAGATTCCACTCAGCGGAACGAGGAGCAGGAACCAGTTCCGCCACTCCTCGGCCTTGTTCCAGAGCGCCAGCGTGACCGGGATCGAGGCGATTGCGGCGCCCGGACCGACCGCCCGGATGGCTTTGATCCATTCCTTGCCGCGGGCCTTGAGCAGCCAGTTACCCAGGTACTGAAAGCCCGGCTGGAGTCGAGGAGCGATACCGCCGGGATTGTGGATGGCCGTGAAGACCAGGGCGGCGCCGCCGATGATGCTGGTGAGATCGACGCTGATGGCGTTGTGGAAGTGATGGTTCGCCACTGCAGTGATAAGGCCGTTGGCGAAGATGATGCCGCCGATCATCGCTCCGTTGATCGACGTGATTCCGCCGAGGTAGGCGAACGCCAGAACGGAAAGGCTGAGGAAGAACACCCAGTTCGCCGAGCTGATCTGGCGGGCCTGGTAGCCGAACATGACACCGGAGACGCCGGCGATGGCTGAGGCAATCGCAAAGGCGAGGAGCTTGGTGCGCATCACATTCACGCCAGCGGCCGCTGCGGCTCGTTCATTGGCTCGAACGGCGAGGAAACGCCGACCGGTGCCGCTTCGGCGAATGTTGGCAACGAGCACGGCCAGGCCGACCAGCACGACAACGGTGAAGATAGCGAACTTCAGGCTGCTGTTCAGTCCGTTCTTGCCGACAACGCCGAGGTCGATGCCGAAGAACGTCGGGTTCTGCAGGGAGGCCGGGGATCCTGCGGTCTGATCGGTCAGGAGCTCGTTCTCGAAATAGATGCTTTGCAGACTGACGGCTGCGGCCATCGTGACAACCGCAAGCTGTACACCGCGAACCCGAAGGGCGGGCAAACCGAGGATCACGCCGACGATCACCGAGAACACGATGCCGATGCCCGCCGCCACGGGCCAGGGGAGTCCGGGACCACTGACCGGGAAGGGAGAGAGCTCATTGGGCTTGCCGTTCGCCAGCATGCGTGCCGTCATGAAGGCCGCGCAGCCGGCGATCGACATCTGCGCCAGGGAGATCTGGCCGACGTATCCCGTCAGCACCACGTAGCTGAGCATGACCATTGCGGTGATCAGGGTCGTGGTCACCGAGAAGCCGAACTTGCCGCCGTCGGCCCACGCCGCGAGAGCAATTGCGGCGGCGCCCCAGATGAGGCTGTGCTGCCAGACGCGTTTCGGATAGGGCGCCAGGGGGAGGCGTTTCTCCTCGACCGTGCCACGGATCGGGAGGGAGCGTCCTCGGACGAACAGCACGAACACG
>JANPDB010000786.1:0-2223 GCA_031431255.1 Acidimicrobiia bacterium
CGGCGACAGGCCGAGACCCAGGAAGGAATCGCCGAACGAGCCGAGACTGCGAAGTCGACGGCACCGAGGTGGCGCACCCCCGTCGCCGTCGTCGCGACGATTGCTGCGGCAGCCGGTGCGGGTCTGGCCGTTGCTCGGTTCGCCGGAGAACGTGTCGGCACCCAGGGTCTCACCGGGACCGTCAACGCGGCCGGCGCCAATAGAAGCGCCGAGGTGAGCAAGCTCCTGAAGGACGCACAGGACAAGCTCGCCGTTGATCCGCTCGCTTCGCTGAAGAGTTACGACGCGGTCCTCGCCATCGATCCGCAAAACCCCGAGGCGATCGCCTATGGAGGCTGGTTGCTTCGCATCGTGGCGCAATCGGCCGAGGGGCCCACCCGAGACGAACTGCTCTTGCGAGCGAAGTCACGACTCGACAGCGCAGTTGCGGTGGCTCCCAACTATCCCGACGCCCGAGCGTTCCGGGGTGTGCTCCTTCTCCGCGACCTCGATGACCCGACGGCGGCGAACAAGGATTTCGAAGCGCTCGAAGCGCTCGACCCGCCGCCGTTCGTGAAGCAACTCGTCGCGTCAGCCCGGGAAGACGCCGCCGCTGGGGCAACTGCGGTGAGCACCGACGGGACGGCCGTGTCGACGACCGGCTGAACCTCGGATTCCGACCCGCCTTGCGACGCGGAGCCTCTGGCGCCGCCGGCCTATTTCGTGGCGTGCGGGTGTGACTCGGTGAGACCGGCGTTGGTGATGCGCACGAACTGGGCCTTGGCCTGGAACTCTGTGATCGTCAACGCGTCGGAGTAGCTCATCGAACTGCGGACGCCGGCGAGCAGCTTCGACACCAGTGGACCTACGGCTCCGCGATACGGCACCGTCCCTTCCACTCCTTCTGGCGCACGCTGTTCGAGGTACTCCTCGTCGATCTCCGTGCCCTCACGATGGGCTCGACGTTCGAGCGCCTCGAACGACGCCATCCCACGCACCCGCTTCACGAGACCGTGCGGCGACTGCTCGACCTCACCGGGGCTCTCCGTCGTCCCGGCGAACATCGATCCGATCATCACGCTCTGGGCTCCGGCGGCCAACGCCTTTGCGATGTCACCGCTCGTGCGGATGCCACCGTCGGCGATCACGGGGACGTCGAGACCGGCACAGTCGTTGACCGCGGTGAGTTGGGGAACACCGACTCCGGCGACGATGCGCGTCGTGCACACACCGCCCGGACCGACGCCGACCTTGATGGCATCGGCTCCGGCGGCGATGAGGTCTTGCGCTCCTATCCGGGTGGCGACGTTTCCGGCGATCACGTCGACGGACGGAAATGCTTTCTTCAGCGCGCGTACGGTGTCGATGGCGTGGTCACTGTGCCCGTGGGCGATGTCGAGCACGAGAACGTCGGCACCGGCTTCGACCATGGCCCGAGCCCGGTCGATGGCGTCACGGTCGGTGCCGACGGCGGCTCCCACCAGGACACCATCGGACTTCACCTTGGCGATCTGCTCCGCCTGCTCCTCACTCGACAGGAAGCGGTGGATGATCCCGATACCTCCGAGACGGCCCATGGCGAGCGCCATCTCCCACTCGCACACGGTGTCCATGTTGGCGGCGAGGATCGGAATCGAGATCTCCACGTTGCGACTCAGATTCGTGGCGACCGAGACCTTCTGGCGGCTGCGGACGGTGGAGCGCTGAGGGACGAGGAGGACGTCGTCGAACGTGAGACCGAGCCGGACGTTATCGAGTTGCACGTCTGGCCAGGATACTCGCTGCCCGTGCCCGCCAGTCAGGCCGTGGTCGAGCGTTCTCAGGTTGGCGACTTCCGTTGTGGCCGGGGACTGGAAGAATTGCCTCCGTGAGCTTCTTCCAGCGGAACCGGGCCGATCTCCAGGCCAAGGGCATCGATCCGAAACGTCTCCCCCCCGGCCAATATGCGACCGATCGCTTCCCGGTGCTGCACGTCGGCGACGTTCCGAAGTACCCCAATCTGGCCGACTACACCGTCACCATCGGCGGTGCCGTCGACCGCGACATGTCGCTGTCGTGGGCGGAGTTGATGGCCCGTCCGCAAATCACCATCACGACCGACATCCACTGCGTCACGAAATGGTCCAAGTTCGACACCGCATGGACCGGAGTGTCGATCGCCGAGATCCTCCGCGAGGCCGGCATCCGCAGCGACGCGACCCACGTGATGTTCCACTGCGAGTTCGGCTACACGACGAACCTTCC